>JAOPZG010000063.1 GCA_025964215.1 Conexibacter sp. | reverse complement strand
CGTCGGCGGCCGCCGAGCCGCCACCAAGCTGCTCGCCGAGTCCGACCCCACCGCCGACGAGCCCGCGCTCGTGGCCGTCCTGGAGGCCCAGCTGTGAGACGCGACCTCGCGGCGGTCCTCGCCGCCTTCATCATCGCCACCCTCGTCGCGGAGCTGCTCGGCGCGACGAACTTCGGGACCGCGCTGACCTTCGGCCAGATGGCGTTCGCGGCGACGCTGGTGTTCGTGCTGGTGCGGCGGCCGTAAGGCGCCGGCGACGCCGGGGCCGGAGATGCGGGTCGTTCTGGGCTCCAATATGGAGCCCAATCCGCCCCGGACCGATGCGGGTCGCTTTGGACGTCATAGGGACGTCGGAAGTGACCCGGACCGCGGCGGACGCGCCGTGCTGGGCGCCATCGACGCCCGCGCGGCGCCTCAGCCCGCCAGGTAGTCCCGCAGCTCCTCCAACGGCCCGCGATCGCGCTCCGCCGGGCCCAGCGCGAGGCCAGCGTCGGCAACCTGCAAAGCGCCCCCGCGGTCGCCCCGCTCCACTAACAGCCGCGCGAGCGTGAAGCCGTAGTCCAGCGTCGGGTCGGCGGCGAAGGAGAGGCGCAGCGCCGCCTCGGCGCGGTCGTGCTCGCCGTCGTCGGCGAGGACGCAGCCTTCGAGGAGCTCGAGGGTCGGCCACTGGTCGGGGTCGGTGGAGCGCTGCTTGGCGCGGGCGATCCACGGGCGGGCGAGCTCGGTCTCGTCGGCGTTGACCATCAGGCCGGCGGCCTGGATCAGCCACGTCGCGTCGTCGGGATGGGCGTCGACGACGTCGGTGATCAGCGCGACCGCCTCGTCGTGGTCGGTCCGCAGCAGCCGGTGGGCGAGCCACAGCGTGATCTCCGGCCGCTCCGGGAAGCGCTCGCGACCGCGCCGCAGGTGGTCGAGCAGCGCGTCGTCGCGCCCGGCCTCCAGCAGCTCCCACGCCTGCTCGAGCAGCAGCTGCACCTTGAACGCGTCGAACCCGTCGCGACCCATCGATGCGACAAGCGTGGCAGGTCGGACGGGCAATAGTCTCGGGGCCATGCCCGAAGCCGTCCGCCGCCGTGCGATCTTCGTCGCCCCGTTCGACGAGCTGGCCGACCCGCGGCTGCTCGCGGGCCTCGCCGCCGACGCCGAGGCGGCCGGGTGGGACGGCTTCTTCCTCTGGGACCACATCGTCTACAGCGCGCCGACGCGCGCGGTGCTGGACCCGTGGATCGCGATGGCCGCGATCGCCATGACGACCAACGCCATCATCACCGGCCCGATGGTCACGCCGCTCTCGCGCCGCCGCCCGCACAAGCTCGCGCGCGAGACCGCGACGCTGGATCTCCTGAGCAACGGCCGGCTCGTCCTCGGCGTCGGCCTCGGCTCCGACCACCACGGCGAGCTCGCGCCCTTCGGCGAGGTCAGCGACCCGCGCACGCAGGCGACGATGCTCGACGACGCGCTGATCAAGTTGGAGGACTACTGGTCCGGGACGTTCGTGCCGCGCCCCGTGCAGCGCCCGCGGATCCCGATCTGGGCCGCGTCCCGCTGGCCGGCGCGCAAGCCCGTCCGCCGCGCCGCGCGCCTCGACGGCCTCTTCCCCATCGACCTCCCGGAGCCCGCGGCGCTCACCGAGCTGCAAGCCGAGATCGCGGAGCAGCGGGCCGCCGAGTCCATCGACGGCCCCTTCGACCTCGCCGTCACCAACGCGCCCGGCACCGACCCGGCCCCCTGGTTCGACGCCGGCGCGACGTGGTGCCTCGACGGCTTCAGCGCGCAGCCGAAGCTCGCCGACGTCCGCGCGGCGATCGCGAACGGCCCGAACGGGTAGCGCCACCCGGGTGAGCGGTCAGGTCGTCGTCGGAACCTCCAGCTGGGCGGACCCCGGCTTCGTCGCCGAGTGGTACCCGCCGAAGCTCCCCGCCGCCGAGCAGCTGCCCTACTACGCCGAGCGCTTCGCGGCCGTCGAGGTCAACACCACGTACTACGCGATCCCCGCGGCGGCCACCGTCGAGCGGTGGGCGGAGGTCACGCCCGCCGGCTTCACCTTCGACGTCAAGCTCCACCAGGCGCTCTCGCGCCACAGCGCGCAGCTCGACTCGCTGCCGAAGGCGCTGCGCGACCGCGTCGAGACCACGCCCCGCGGCCGCGTGCGCCCCTCGCCGGCGCTCGACCGCGAGCTGGCGGAGCGCTATCTCAAGGCCCTCGAGCCCCTGATCGACGCCGGCAAGCTGTCGTCCTTCCTGCTCCAGCTCTCCCCCGCGTTCAAGCCGCCGGGCAAGCGCCTGGACGAGCTCGACGACCTGCTCGGCGCCCTCGCGCCGCATCCCGTCGCGATCGAGCTCCGCCACCGCGCCTGGCTGCACGACGAGCGCCGCGCCGACACGCTCGCCTGGCTGGAGGAGCACGGCGCCGCGTTCGTGGGCGTGGACGCGCCGCAGGGCAAGCCGCCGACGATGCTCCCGCGGCTGGACGCCGTCACCCGCCCCGACCTCGCCTACCTGCGCCTGCACGGCCGCAACGCGCGCGGCTGGGTCAAGGGCCGGACGGTCGCCGAGCGGTTCGGCTACCGCTACGACGACGCCGAGCTGGAGGAGATCGCGGAGCGGGCGGAGCGGCTGGCCGAGGAGGCGGATACGGTGCGCGTGATGTTCAACAACAACCGTGGAGACGACGCGCCGGTCGCCGCGCAGCGGCTGCGGGAGCTGCTCGGGCAGGGGCCGGCGGAGCGGTGAGCACCGCGAAGCAGCGCGAGGCGCGACTCGAAGCCGTCGCCGACGAGATCCGCGCCCACAAGGGCGCGCGCTGCGGCTTCGAGGTCTGCGAGACCTGCACGCAGCTCGTCCCCGGCGTCGGGCCGGCGAGCGCCTCGATCGTCGTCGTCGGCGAGGCGCCGGGCGCCAAGGAGGACGCCGCGGGCGTCCCGTTCGTCGGCGCCGCCGGCAAGCTCCTCAACACGCTCTTCGACGAGGCCGGGATCGCGCGCGACGACGTCTTCATCACCAACGTGGTCAAGGCGCGCCCGCCGAAGAACCGCGACCCCAAGGCCCCCGAGGTCGCCCACCACTGGCCGTGGCTCGAGGCCCAGCTGGAGATCATCGCGCCGCAGTTGTTGGTGCCCTTGGGCCGCCACGCGCTCGCGCGCTTCGCCCCGGACGCCAAGATCGCGGAGGTCCACGGCACCGCGATCGAGGTCGAGGGCCGCCGCCTCTTCCCCCTCTACCACCCCGCCGCCGCGCTCTACAACGGCGGCCTGCGCGCCACGTTGGTCGCCGACGCCCAGGCGCTCGGCCGCGCGCTGCGCTAGAACGAGGGCCACATGACGACCACCGCACGTGCCCTGCACGCCCCGGCCGCGAAGGCCCCGCTGGAGCCCACGACCATCGAGCGCCGCGCGCTCGGCGAGCAGGACGTCGCCATCGACATCAAGTTCTGCGGGATCTGCCACAGCGACATCCACCAGGTCGAGGCCGACTGGGGCCGCGGGCTCTTCCCGATGGTCCCGGGCCACGAGATCGCGGGCGTCGTGAGCGCCGTCGGCGACGGCGTCACGCGCTTCGCGCCGGGCGACCGGGTCGGCGTCGGCTGCTTCGTCGACTCCTGCGGGGCGTGCGAGCAGTGCGAGGCCGGCGAGGAGAACTTCTGCGTCAAGGGCGTCGTGGCGACCTACAACGGCGAGGGCTACGACGGAGAGCGGACCTACGGCGGCTACAGCGACCACGTGGTCGTCACCGAGCGCTTCGTCGTGAGCATCCCCGACGCGCTGGAGCTCGACGTCGCCGCGCCGCTGCTCTGCGCGGGCATCACCATGTACAACCCGCTGAAGCGCTGGGGCGCCGGCCCGGGCAAGGCGGTGGCAATCGTCGGGATGGGCGGCCTCGGCCACGTCGGCGTGCAGATCGCCGCCGCGATGGGCGCCGACGTGACCGTGCTGAGCCAGACGCTCTCCAAGGAGGAGGACGGCCGCCGCTTCGGCGCCACCGACTACCACGCCACGAGCGACAAGGCCACGTTCAAGGCCCTGCGCAACCGCTTCGACGTGATCGTCAACACGGTCTCGGCCAACCTCCCGCTGGACGCCTACCTCGGGCTGCTGAAGCCCGGCGGCGCGCTCGTCTCGGTCGGCCTGCCGGTCGAGCCCGACCGCGTCCACGCCGGCTCGCTGATCGGCCGCAACCGGATCTACGCGGGCTCGAACACCGGCGGGATGCCGGCCACGCAGGAGATGCTCGACTTCTGCGCCGAGCACGGCGTCGCGCCCGCGATCGAGGTCATCGCCGGCGCCGAGGTCAACGACGCCTACCCGCGCGTCACGGGCAGCGACGTGCGCTACCGCTTCGTCATCGACGTCGGGACGCTCGCGGCAGGCTGAGCGCGCCTACTTCCCGTTGTCGGTGGTCTTGGTCGCCGGCCGCGGGGTGGTCGTGGTCGGCACCGTCGGCGTCGGCACGCGCTGGTCGTTGGGCGCGGCCAGCGAGGCGATCTTCCACTGCCCGCCCTCGCGGACGACCTGCAAGGCATCGTTCGACGGCTTCTGCCCCGCCGCGGTCGTGTGGATCGAGACCAGCGCGCGCGTCCCGCTGATCGAGACCTCCTCGATCGACAGCGTCGGGCTGCGCACGTCGGAGAGCCCGCGCTGCAAGGCGGACTCGCACGGCAGCCCGATCGCCTCGATCTTCGCCACGAGCTCGTCGGCCAGGAGCTGGTCGCAGATCTGCTGGTAGTCCTTGTCGCGCGTCGCGACGCCGAAGCGCGCGACGACCGCGCGGACCTGCTGGTCGGCCGGCACGCCGCCACCACCGCCCCCGCCCTCCTCGTCGGCGCCGCAGCCGGCGAGCGCGAGCGCCAGGACGGCGGTCAGGGCGAACGTCGTTCGGCGGGCCACGGCGGCAGGGTACCCTCAAGCCGATGGCGCGCGATCCGCTCCACGACGGGCACGGCCGCCGGATCTCGGATCTGCGCGTCTCGGTCACCGACCGCTGCAACTTCCGCTGCCAGTACTGCATGCCGGCCGAGGGCCTGCCGTGGCTCGAGCGCGCCGAGGTCCTCAGCTTCGAGGAGACCGAGCGCCTCGTCAGGGTGATGGCGGAGATGGGCGTCGAGACGCTGCGCCTGACCGGCGGCGAGCCGCTCGTGCGCCGCGACTTCCCGACCCTCGCCGGCCTGCTGACGAGGATCCCCGGCCTCGACGAGGTCTCCATCACCACCAACGGCTTCCTGCTGGAGCGCGACGCCGCCGCGCTCGTCGCCGCCGGGATCGACCGCTTCAACGTCTCGGTCGACTCGCTCCAGCGCGACCGCTTCTACGAGCAGACCCGCCGCGACGCCCTGCCCCGCGTCCTCGCCGGCCTGGAGCACCTCGCGTCGTTCCCCGAGGCGCACCCGATCAAGGTCAACGCCGTCGCGATCCGGGGCTTCACCGAGCAGGAGGCGCTGCCGTTCGCGCGCTTCGCCCGCGAGCACCCCTACGAGGTGCGCTTCATCGAGTACATGCCGCTCGACGGCGACCGCTCCTGGAAGCCCGACCAGGTGCTGAGCGGCGCCGAGATCCACGCCGCGATCCACGCCGTCTACCCGCTCGAGGACGCCGTCCGCGACCCGCACGCCACCGCGCGCGTGCACCGCTTCGCCGACGGCAAGGGCAAGATCGGCTTCATCAACCCGGTCTCCGAGCCGTTCTGCGACGACTGCAACCGCCTCCGGCTCACCGCCGACGGCCGCCTGCGCACCTGCCTCTTCAGCCTCAACGAGACCGATCTGCGCGGCCCGCTGCGCGCGGGCGCGACCGACGACGACCTCGAGGCGCTGATCCGCGGCGCGGTCTGGGCCAAGGAGCTCAAGCACCGCGTCAACGACCCGGGCTTCGTGCAGCCCGCGCGCACGATGTCCGCCATCGGCGGCTGAAGTCCGCGCGGCGCCGGCCGATCACCCTGTTGTGGAGGTGCTCCTGGAGACCGACCAGCCGGTCGACGTCACCCTCGACGGCGGCTGGCAGCTGACCGCCCGCGTCGCGTCGGTCGGCCGCGAGCACGTCGACCTCGGCCCGGTCGGCGAGCCGCTCCTGCTCCCCGCCGCGCTGCGCTGGTGCGGCGCGACGATCTCCTGGAAGACCCGGATCGGCGCCGCGCACCGCCGCGGCGTCCTCGTCGGCGGCCCGGAGGGCACGCTGCGCCTGCACCCGATCGGCGACCCGCTGAAGGTCCAGCGCCGCGAGTTCGTCCGCGTGCCGGCCGAGCTCTCGACCGCGGTGATCGCGCCCGACAAGCGCCTGACGACCCGGACCCTCGACGTCTCGGTCGGCGGCATGCTCGTCGCGCCCGCCGACACGCTCACGCTGGACGACACGGTCCGCTTCGCCCTCGACCTCGGGACGATCACCATCGCCGGGGACGGCCGCGTCGTGCGCGGCACCTCGGAAGGCGCGCGCGGGATCCTCTTCGCCGACCTCCAGGGCCGGGCCGAGCGCCAGCTCTCGCACTACGTCGCGCAGCGCCAGCGCGAGCTCATCGCGGGCGCGCAAGCCCGTCCCACGCGCTAGTCCGACGGCGGGCTTGTGCCTGAGCCTCGCAACAGCACCATGACGTGGAGCAGGTCCTCCGGGTGGTTGACGTTGGAGAACGCCGCCGGGTCCGGCACCTCGACCTCGCGGATCCCGAGCCCCTCGACCACCTCGGTCGCGCGCGCGTCCGGGTCGAAGTCCTCCAGCCCCGCCAGCGCCCGCGGCAGGTAGAGCGCGCACAGCGGCTGCAGCCGGCCGTGGACCCGCGGGACGACCACCGCCGCGTCGCCGGGATCGGTCGCCAGCAGCAGCCGCAGGGTCGCCGCGTCCATCAGCGGCAGGTCGACGGCGACGACGAGGATCGGCCGCCCCGCGGCGAGGCTCAGCGCGTAGGCGACGCCGGCCAGCGGATGGCGCGGCTCGTCGGGCTCGATCCACAGGTCCGCGACGCCCGCCAGCGGCGGCAGCATCGTCTCGCGCTTGGCGACGACCACGACGTCGTCGCAGACCTCGTGCAGCGCCTCGACCGGGTAGAGCAGCAGCGGGCGGCCCTCCAGCTCCACGATCGCCTTGTCCCCACCCAGACGCCGCCCACGGCCCCCGGCCAGGACCACGCCGATCGGAGGGGCGCCCGCCATGGCCCGCGAGCCTACCCCCGCGGACGCGTGCGGGCGCCGCTGTCTTATCCTGGGAGCCATGGGAGACCTGACGAGCGCGCATCCATGGCTGCGCTGCTACCGCTGCTGGTCGCAGGATCTCGAGGTCCAGGTGCACTACGAGGGCATCCACCGGATCGACCCCGCGACCGGCGAGCGCGCCGACG
>JAOPZG010000038.1 GCA_025964215.1 Conexibacter sp. | reverse complement strand
GCGCACGAGCGCGTCGTCGAGCCCGCGGCCCTCGACCTCGCGCTCCAGCCGCACGAGGTCGCGCGCGGCGAGCGCGGCCAGCAGGACCTCGCCAACGTCGGGCGCCACGCCGAAGGTCTCCAGCAAGGCGGGGTACAACGACGCGCTGCCCAGGGCGATCCGGTAGCCCTTCAGCCCCACGGCGTCGAGCGCCTCGCAGAGGACGGTCAGCGCCTCGACCGTCCCGCCCGGCCCGGGCGCGCCGACCAGCTCGATCCCCGCCTGGAGGAACTCGCGCATCTGGCCGCGGTGCGGGCGCACGCCACGGTAGGCGTGCGCGAAGTAGGAGAAGCGCAGCGGCGGCTCGGCCATCGCGTAGCGCGTGGCGACGACGCGCGCGATCGGCACCGTCATGTCGGGCCGCAGCGCCATCACGTGCCCGTGGTCGTCGAGGACGCGGTAGGCCGGGGCGACGCCGGTCTCGCCGCGCCGCAGCACGTCGTCGAACTCGAACGTGGGCGTCCAGACCTCGCCATAGCCCCGATGCTCGAAGACCCCGCGCATCGCCTCGGTGATGGCGCGCAGCTCGCGCATCTCGTCGGGCAGGACGTCGCGCGTCCCGCTGGGGATGGGGTGGATCATCGGGTCCCGCAGACTACGAGACGAAGCGTCACGGAAGTGGCGCGGCCTGTGCCAGCAGTGCGCGTTACGCCAGCGCCGGCTGCTCAGCGACGCGCTCGATCGACGCGCCGAGCTCCCGCAGCCGCTCGTCGATCCGCTCGTAGCCGCGGTCGATCTGGCGGATGTTGCCGATCTCGGTCCGCCCCTCGGCGCACAGCGCCGCGAGCAGCACGGCCATGCCGGCGCGGAGGTCCGGGGACTCCACGCGCGCCGCGCGCAGCCGCCGCGGCCCGTGGACCAGCGCGCGGTGCGGATCGGCGATGAAGATGTTCGCGCCCATCGAGATCAGCTTGTCGCAGAAGAACAGGCGCGACTCGAACATCCACTCGTGGACGAGCACCTCGCCCTCGCTCTGCGTCGCCAGCGCGACCGCGATCGAGGTCAGGTCGGCCGGGAACGCGGGCCACGGGCCGTCCTGGACCTTCGACGTGTGCTCGCCCATGTCGCGCTCGACGACGAGCTTCTGGCCGCCGGGCACGATCACGTCGGCGCCGTCGAGCTGCGTCTCCAGGCCGATCCGCTTGAAGACCAGCCGGATCATCCGCAGGTCGTCGGGCTCGGTGTCCTTGATCCGGATCTCGCCGCCGGTCATCCCGGCCATCGCCATGAACGAGCCGATCTCGATGTGGTCGGGGCCGATGTCGTGCGTCGTGCCGCCGAGGACGTCGGAGCCGGTGACGTGCAGGACGTTGGAGCCGATCCCGCGGATGTCGGCGCCCATCTTCACGAGCATGCGCGCGAGGTCGACGACGTGCGGCTCGGACGCCGCGTTGAAGATCTGCGTCTCGCCCGGCGTCAGCGCCGCCGCGAGCAGCGCGTTCTCGGTCCCCATGACCGACGGCTCGTCCATGAAGACCTCGCCGGCGCGCAGCGTGCCCGCGAGCGACAGGATGGTGTGGTCGTGGCGCTCGATCCGGGCGCCGAGCGCCTTGAAGGCGTCGAGGTGCGGGTCGAGCCGGCGGCGGCCGATGACGTCGCCGCCGGGCGGCGGCATGTCGGCGCGGCCGAAGCGCGCGAGCAGCGGGCCGGCCAGCAGGAACGACGCGCGGATCCGCGAGGAGAGCGTCGGGTCGACGGTCGACTCCGCCGTGATGCCGGCGGCGCAGATCGCGACCTCGTGCTCCCCGCGCCAGTCGACCGTCGCGCCGAGGTGCTCGAGCAGGTCGATCATCGCCTGCACGTCGCGGATGCGCGGCACGTTGCGCACGACGACCTCGTCCGCGGTGAGCGCGGACGCGGCCAAGCAGGGCAGGGCGGCGTTCTTGTTGCCGGCGGGGACCACGCTGCCGGACAACGGGGCGCCCCCGTCGATGACGAACTTCTCCATGCGGTCGAAGCGCCCGGTCGAGCCCCCGAGAGCCGTGGGCGAGCGCTGGGTTAGGGTAACAGCCATGTCGTCGCAGCTTTCGCGGGCGGAGGCCTGGGACCTCCTGTCCGAATGGGTCCAATCGCCATCCCTTCGCAGGCACTGCCTCGCGGTCGAGGCGGCCATGGTCGGCTACGCCCGCAAGCAGGGCGCCGACGAGGAGGCGTGGGCCGTTGCCGGCCTGCTCCACGACGCCGACTACGAGCGCTTCGCGGACATGGACGACACGGAGAACGGCCACCCCCGAACCATCTTGAGGTACTTGCGCGAGCGGGACGTCGACCCCGAGATCGTGGACGCGATCGCCGGCCACGCGACGTTCCTGAACGTGCCGCGCGAGACCGACATGGCCAAGACGCTGTTCGCGGTCGACGAGCTCTCGGGCTTCATCGTCGCCTGCGCCTACGTGCGCCCAGAGGGCATCCACGGGATGACGCCGAAGTCCGTCAAGAAGAAGCTCAAGACCCCCGCCTTCGCCGCCGCGGTCAACCGCGACGAGGTCCGCGAGGGCGCCGAGGCGCTCGGCGTGGACTTCGACGAGCACCTCCGGTTCGTCATCGCCTCGCTGGAAGAGCGCGCCGACGAGCTCGAGCTGCACGGCAAGAGCGCCGAGCCGGACCCTGCCTGACATCGGCGCCCGCGAGCGCTACGCACGGGTCCTCCGCGCTCCCCACGCGCGGGCGCTGCTCATCGCCGAGATCCCGGCGCGGCTGCCGGTCGGCATCAACGGCCTCGCGATCGTCCTGTTCCTGCGCGAGCGGACCGGCTCCTACGCGACGGCCGGCCTGGTCGCCGCGGCGTTCGGGCTCGCGCTCGGCGTCAGCTCGCCGGTCATCGGGCGGCTGATCGACCACCGCGGGCTGCGCCAGGTGCTCGTCCCGCTCGCGCTCGCCCACGCGGCGGCGATGGTCGCGCTCGTCGTCTGCGGGCTCTCGGGCGCGCCGGTCGGGGTCCTCGGCCTGCTCGCCGCCGCGGCCGGCGCGTTCCTGCCGCCGCTGGGCTCGGTCTCGCGCGCGCTCTGGCCGCGGATCCTGCGCGACGAGGAGCCGGGATTGCTGCCGACCGCGCTGGCGCTCGAGGGCGTCCTGATCGAGCTGGTCTTCGTGGCCGGCCCGCTGCTGACCGCACTGCTCTCGGCCATGATCGACCCCGCCGCCGCGCTGATCCTCTCCCCCGTCCTGCTGCTCGGCGGCCTCGCCGGCTTCCTCGTCCAGCCGCCGGTCCGGACCTGGGTGAT
This sequence comes from Conexibacter sp., assembly GCA_025964215.1. Lineage (GTDB taxonomy): Bacteria > Actinomycetota > Thermoleophilia > Solirubrobacterales > Solirubrobacteraceae > Baekduia. The sequence continues at coordinate 211 of JAOPZG010000038.1, read as the reverse complement.
CTCGGAGGACGCCGGCAGCCAGGGGCTGCTCGGCGCGCTGCGCTCGCCGGGGATCCAGACGCTCGTGCTCTGCACGCTGCCGATGGGCTTCTGCTTCGGCGCGATGGAGGTCACGCTGCCGGCCTTCAGCGAGGACCACGGCGCGCGCGGGCTCTCCGGCGTGCTGGTCGCGGTCTGGTCGCTGGGCAGCGCGAGCGGCGGCCTGCTCTAC
>JAOPZG010000012.1 GCA_025964215.1 Conexibacter sp. | reverse complement strand
CGCGGCGCCAGGCCTTGCGGCTCAGGGTGATCCGCATCGTGACGGAGCGTCTTGCCGACGTCGTCGCGTAGCCGCGCCGGCTCGCCACGCGGGCGAAGCTCGCGCGCGCGGCGCCGGCCGCGCGGGTCCGCAGCGTCACGGTCACCGTCCCGGCGCAGCGGACGACTGTCGTAGGGCAGGAGGCTTCCAGGACGAGCTGGCGCGCGTGCGCTCTCGACCACGTCGCCGACCAGCGGACGGGCTTGACCGCTGCGGCGGCTGCGGCGCTCGCCAGCGTCGCGAGGTTCCTCTGCAACGCGGTCAGGCTCGGCCGCGCGCTCCCGTCCGGCCGGACGAGCCCCGCGTCGAACGCGTCGTTCGGGAAGGCCATCCACTCGTAGACGTACATCCGGGCGATCCGCGGGCGCGTGGCGGCCAGCGCGAAGGCGCGATCGATCGCGGTCGCGGCCAGCGCCTCGGTCGTGGAGAAGGTCGTCCGGCCCGCGCCGTTGCGCAGCGTCACGAGGCCGCCGGTCTCCTCGACCCACAGCGTCCCGGGGACGATCCCCAGGACCGTGTCCACCCCGGACGTCCTGCCGTACGTCACGTCGCCGTAGTCGTGCAGGCCCCACAGCCTCGGCGTCGTGTCGCTCGCCGCGAGGAAGCGCCGCAGCCAGCTCGCGTAGGAGCCCGAGTCCAGGACGTCGCCCGCCACGACGGTGCAGGACGGGCACGCGGCGCGCAGCTCGTCGTAGTAGCCGGCGACCGCCTCGGGGTCGCTCGCGACCGGCTGGCTGGCGTGGTTGGCCTCGTTCCACGTGGTGTAGGTCTTCACGCTCGGGAAGCGCGCGACGAAGCGCCGGATCGCCGCGCCGTACTGCGCCCGGCTCGGCACCACGCACGGCCGGCCCGGGCAGCCGTCGCCGCGCAGGTGCTCGAAGGCGACGTGCGGCCGCATGCCCGCCGCTGCGACGGCGGCGAGCCACTGGTCGACGAGCGCGGGCTCCGAGGTCGCCGCGTCCCACGGGACGATCAGCCGCGCGTAGCGCAGGCCGAGCGCGCGGACGCGGGCGTCGGAGAAGCTCGCCGCCTTCTGGTCGCCGAGGCCGACGGCGACGATCGCGTGGGCGGCGGGCGCCGCGACGGCGAGCACGAGGAGGACGAGGACGAGCAGGCGGCGGACGGGCACGACCCGGACCACGCCGCGCGGCGCCCGTTGTGAGCGTCTAGGCGATGACGGCGCGCGCGGTCGCCGCGGTCACGAGCGACCACGACAGCGCCTCGGCGTAGCAGGCGCCGAGCGGGTCCTGGGCGCCCGGGTCGCCGACGGGGTGCAGCGCCCACTCGTAGTCGAGCACCGCGCTCAGCGCCGCGCCGTCCGGACCCGCGCGGCGCAGCAGGGCGTCGATCACGGCGTGGTGCAGCGGGACGTCGTCGAGCGCCTCCTCGAGGCTCACGCCGAGCAGCGCGTCGACGACCGAGAGCAGCCCGACCGAGAACGCGGCGTCGACGTCGCCGCCGCGGTGCTCGGCGAGCCGCGAGAGCGTCCGCGCGCGGCTCAGCGCGGTCGCCACGAGCTCGTCGCAGTTCGTGCTGATCCCGCCGAGGACGAGCATCATCGCCCACTGCCGCACGGCCTGCGCGCCGAGCATCGTCAGCGCCTCGTGGACCGTCGTGACGCTGCGCCGCAGCGGGTAGGCGGCCGAGTTGAGCAGGCGCAGGAGCCGCAGCGTCAGGCCCGGGTCGTGGGTGACGATCGCCTCGATCTGCTCGAACGTCGCGTCGGCGCGCGCGAGCACCGCGATGTCCTGGAGCGCCGAGGAGGCCGAGGTCGGGATCGCGCGGCCGGTGACGATCTCCGGCCGGCAGAAGAAGAAGCCCTGGAAGAGCTCGTAGCCGAGCGCGAGGCAGGCGTCGAACATCTCGCGGTCCTCGACCTTCTCGGCCAGCAGCGTGACCCCGAACGGGCGCAGCAGGCGCGCCTGCTCGGCGGCGTGGTCGAGGCCGCCGGCGAGGACGTCGATCTTCACGACCGAGGCGAGCTCGAGGACGCCCTCGGCCTCCGGGCTGTAGGTGAAGTCGTCGAGCGCGAGCGCGAAGCCGGCGGTGGTCAGCTCGCGCAGGCGGTCGAGCAGCTCGGCGTCGAGGCGCTGGTCCTCGAGCAGCTCGAGCACGATCTCGTGGGGCGAGAGCGGCAGCGGATCGACGTCGAGCAGGAAGCGGCGCGAGACGTTGACCCAGGCCGGCGTGGCCCCGACGAGGCCGCGGAGGCCGATCTCGCCGAAGGCGGCGAGGAGGACCTGCGCGGTCGCCTGCTCGCCGTGGGCGGCGGCGCCGCGATGCAGCAGCTCGTAGCCGCGCAGGCGCTGGCGCCGGTCGAGGATCGGTTGGCGCGCGACGGCGACGGAGCTGGCGAGCGCGACGTCCACTTCCCATTGGTCGGACGCCCCTCACCGATCTGAACCCCCCGATCGGGGGAAGGCGGACGGGCCGCTGCCAACGCGACGCCAACACGCCGCCCACCGGACGCCCATCCGCGCCTGCGGGGCGGTTCAGCGCGCCGCGCGAGCGTGCGGGACGGTGCGTGAGACCCCGGCCTACGGCGCCGTGCCCGCCCCGCCACGGACGGCGGGGCACGGCGTGCTGCGGTCTTTGCGCGCCGTCCCGGCGGCCGTCCCCGCGGCCCTCGGCACCGTGGCGGCGGGTGCGATCGTCGGCCTGAGCACGGCGCTCGTGCTCGCCGCCGCCGAACGGCCCTCGTTCCTCTCGGGCCCGGCGCGCGCGGGCTTCCCGTCCTGGATGGTCGGCCCGCTGGCACGCCGCGCGAGCGCGCTGCCGGCCAGCCCGCCCGCGTTGCAGGCCGACCTCGCGCGGGTCCTCGCGCTGCTGGCGATCGCGTGGCTCGTGGCCTGGCTCTGCGCCGAGCGGATCCCGGCGCCGGTGCTTTGGGGAGCGGTCGTGCTCGCGCAGGTCGTCCTGCTGCTCGGGCCGCCGCTGTCGCTGACCGACGTCTTCAACTACCTGCACTACGGCCGGATGCAGCCGCGCTACGGGCTCAACCCCTACGTGTCGCTTCCGCTCGCCGCGCCCCACGACGCCGCCTACCCCTACAGCAACTGGCACCACCTGCCCTCGCCCTACGGGCCGCTCTTCACGCTCTTCTCGGAGGCGCTGGCGCCGCTGTCGCTGCCGGTCGCCTACTGGACGCTCAAGGCGATCCTGCTCGCGGCCTCGCTGGGGACGCTGGCGCTCGTGGCCTCCACCGCGCGGCGGCTCGGGCGCTCGCCGAAGGCC
>JAOPZG010000282.1 GCA_025964215.1 Conexibacter sp. | reverse complement strand
CCCAGGCGCCGGCGTCGGTCGGCCCGAGCTGCGCCGAGCGCAGCGCCGCCTGCTCGGCGAGGTCGAACGCGCGCATGTCCTCGTAGATCCGCGCGGCGTAGCGCTGTGCGGCGGGGCGCGTCGGGTCGTGGCGGATCCAGTCGCGGACCGCGCGGCCCGCGGCGAGCAGGTCGCCCGCCTGCCAGAAGGCGAGCGTCAGGAGGCGCAGCACGGACACGTTGGTCGGCTCCGCGTCGCGCGCGTAGATCAGCCGCCGCGACGCGAGCTTGTAGTCGCCCTCGACCATCGCGTGCTGCGCGGCGGTCATGAAGCGCTGCACGCGCTCGTGGCCGGGGTCCGGCTTGGAGAAGTCGACGAACTGAAGCGAGCCGGCCGGGACCGTCCGGACGCCGGGCTGGAAGCGGACGCGCGCCCACTGCTGGATGTCGTCGCCGCCGCCGGTGAAGTAGATCCCCGCGACCTCGCCGACGCCCCACTCCGGGTAGGAGAGGCAGCGCGCGTAGCGGTGGACGACCGAGTGGTCCGGGACGCGCGAGCCGAACGGGTCGTGCTTGGCCCGGTCGGCGTCGTGGGCGCGGCGGGCCTGGTCCTCCTCGTAGGCGCGGCGTCCGGCCTCGGCCCGGTACGCGCGCGTCGCCGCGGCGCTGACCTTGACCGCGTTGCGGGAGACCCGTCCGCCGCGCGAGCCCTCCGCGAGGTTCTCGAGCTGATCCGCCGCCTCGTTGATGGCCTTGAGGTGGCGCTCGTGCTCGATCTGCTTGCCGGGCGGCGCGAGGTCCGGGTGCCAGACCTTCGCCTGCTTGCGCCGCGCGAGCTGGACGTCGCGCTTCTCGAACGGCGGCTCGAGCTCCAGCAGGAGGAGCGCCTGTTCGATGTCGAGGACCTGCGGCACGAACCCCGGAGGGTACCGAGCCAGCATCTAGGCTCCAGTCGACTTGCTGCTCTCGGACTACACGACGCTGCGCCTCGGCGGCCCCGCGGGGCGCGTGGTCGAGGCGCGGACCGACGACGAGCTGATCGCCGCGACCGGCGACGACGTCCTGCTGCTGGCCGGTGGGTCGAACGTCGTGATCGGCGACGCGGGCTTCCCGGGGACGGTCGTCCGGATCCTCACGCGCGGGGTCGCGCGCGAGGGCGACGTCCTGCACGTGGCGGCCGGCGAGCCGTGGGACGACCTGGTCGCGCACGCGGTCGCCGAGGGGCTGGCGGGGATCGAGTGCCTGAGCGGGATCCCGGGCTCGGTCGGCGCGACGCCGATCCAGAACGTGGGCGCCTACGGGCAGGAGGTGAGCGACACCATCATCTCGGTCCGCGTGCTCGACCGCCGCAGCGGCGAGGTGGTGGACCTGGCGCCCGCGGCGTGCGGCTTCGGCTACCGCGACTCCATGTTCAAGCGCTCGCCCGGGGCGTTCGTCGTCCTGGGCGTCTCGTTCGCGCTGCGCGCGGGCGGCGCGCCCGAGCCGATCCGCTACGCCGAGCTCGCGGCCGCCGTGGGCGAGGAGGCGACGCTCGGGCAGGTCCGCGAGGCCGTCCTCGCGCTGCGCCGGAGCAAGGGCATGGTCTTGGACCCGACCGATCCCGACACGCGCAGCGCCGGCTCGTTCTTCACCAACCCGATCCTCGACCCGGCCGCGCTGCCCGACGGCGCGCCGGCGTTCCCCCAGGCCGACGGCCGCGTGAAGACGAGCGCGGCGTGGCTGATCCAGCGCGCCGGGTTCGCCAAGGGCCATGGGAACCCGGACGGCATCGCGATCTCCTCCAAGCACGTGCTCGCGCTCACCAACCGCGGCCACGGCACGACCGCCGAGCTGCTCGCGCTCGCGCGCGAGATCCAGGACGGCGTGCAGGCGGCCTTCGGCGTGCGGCTCGAGCCCGAGCCGGTCCTCGTGCGAACCTGACCCGTTCGGGAGCTGGGAACGCGGGGGTACCCAGAACCCATGCCCGACCGCGCGATCCTCCCCATCACCATCGCCGTCATGGGCGGCTTCTTCTGCGGGCTGATCGGCTCGGTGCTCGAGCTCCAGAACCCGGCGATCGTCACGCTCGCGATCTTCGGCGCGCTCGCCGCGCTGCTGGCCGGCGCCGCGTCGGTCCTGGGCGTCGAGGGCCGCGGCCACGCGAGCGTCGCGATCCTGCGCGCGTTCTACGCCGCGCTGCTGTTCCTGGCGATCGACCTGGGCCTCGTGCAGTTCCTGCGCGACGGCAAGTTCGGGCTCGCGCTGATCCTCTGGATCGCGGGTGGCCTGGCCGCCGCCATGCTCGCCGCCCCGAGGGTCACGCAGCCAACGGCCTGAGCCTCCTATCCTGAGGGGTTCATGGCTCCTCAGTACATCTTCCAGATGCAGCGGCTCACGAAGGCCTACGGGCCCGAGAAGCCGATCCTCAACGACGTCTCGCTGTCGTTCCTCAGCGGCGCGAAGATCGGCGTCCTGGGCTACAACGGCGCCGGCAAGTCGACGCTCCTGAAGATCATGGCCGGGATCGACACCGACTTCCGCAGCGGCGAGGCGATGCTCGCGCCCGGCGCGACGGTCGGCATGCTCCAGCAGGAGCCCGAGCTCGACCCGGAGAAGACCGCGCGCGAGAACGTCCTCGACGGGGTGGCCGAGACCAAGGCCCTCATGGACCGCTTCAACGAGCTGTCCATGAACTACTCCGATGAGACCGCCGACGAGTTCGCCGACCTCCAGGCCAAGATCGACGCGGCCGACGGGTGGAACCTCGACACGACCATCGACTACGCGATGGACGCGCTGCGCTGCCCGCCCGGCGACGCCGACGTCACCACCTTGTCGGGCGGCGAGCGCCGCCGCATCGCGCTGTGCCGCCTCCTGCTCAGCGCCCCCGACCTGCTGCTCCTCGACGAGCCGACCAACCACCTGGACGCCGAGTCGGTCGGCTGGCTGGAGCGCTACCTCGCCGACTACAAGGGCGCCGTGGTCGCGGTGACCCACGATCGCTACTTCCTCGACAACGTCGCGGGCTGGATCCTCGAGCTCGACCGCGGCC
>JAOPZG010000007.1 GCA_025964215.1 Conexibacter sp. | reverse complement strand
GCGGCGTCCATGGTGGCGGTCGCCATCCCGAGGTGGTCGCCGCCCGCCGGCCAGGTGAGGTGGTGGTCGGCGACCGTCGTCACGCCGCACAGCAACCCCTCCGCCAGCCCGACCGCGGCCGCGGCGCCGCACAGCTCCGGGTCGACGCCCGCCGCGGCATACGCGCCCGCCATCACGCCGAGCCACTCGCGCATCGGGACGCCACGCGTCCCCGGGAGCGTCCGGAAAGCGCTCTGGAGCAGATGGTGGTGCGCGTTCACCAACCCCGGGATGACCGCGCAGCCGCGCGCGTCGAGGCCCGCGGCGCCGGGCGGCGCTGCGACCTCTGGCCCCACCGCCACCACGCGCCCGTCCACGCACAGCACGTCCGCGCCCTCGACGACCCGCGTGCCCGTCCACACGAGTGCCGCGCCCCGGATCACCAACGCGCTCGCCCGCAGATCTGCTGCCACCCGACTCAAGGGGTCTGACCCCTTCTCGCGCGCTGACTCATGGGGTCTGACCCCTTCTTGCGCGCGCCATCATGGGGTCTGACCCCTTCTTGCCTTCTTGCGCGCGGCATCATGGGGTCTGACCCCTTCTTGCGCGCGCCATCAAGGGGTCTGACCCTCGCTCGAGCGGTCACGACTCTGGGAACGCGAACGTCGCGACCTCCGCCAGGGCCTCGCCCGCGGACGCCCGCATGCCGGCCCAGAGCTGCGCGCCGCGCTCGGCGCTCGCGAGCGTCGGGTCGCCGATGACGCCGCCGGCGGCCAGGTCGTCGCTCGACCACCCGAACGCCACGTCGCCGCCGAACGTGACCCGCGAGCGCGACGCCATGGACTCCGGGACGGATCGCGACGCCAGCGTCATGTCCACCAGCTCGGGCCGCAGGTGCAGGACGATCGACGTCTCGTCGCGCCCCGCGTGCACGCCCATCCCCAGCTCGTCGTCGTCCTCCGCGGCCCCGCCGCTGTCGCGCGGCTGCGAGGGATGGAGCAGGAACGTCATCAGCCCGTGCGCGACCCGCAGCTCCCGGTTGGCGACCGCCAGCAGCGCGCTGTTGCCGCCGTGGCCGTTGAGGAACGCGAGCCGCTTGGTCGGCAGCGTCGCCACGCAGCGTCCGAGGTCGTCCAACACGGACAACATGGTCTGCGCCGAGAGCCAGATCGTCCCCGGCGCCCACGCGTGCTCGTTGGACTTGGTGTAGGCCAACGGCGGCAGCAGCCACAGGTCGAGCTCGTCGCCGCGCTCCTCCACGACCGCCTCGGCCAGCGCCTCGGCGATCAGCAGGTCGGTGGACAGCGGTAGGTGCGGCCCGTGTTGCTCGATCGCGCCGACCGGCTGGATCAGCACGGACGAAGCGCTCAGCGCCGACGCCACCTCCGGCGCCCGCAGGTCCGCCAGCCGCCTCATCGGTCGAGCACCAGCGTGATGAGCCCCCAGGCGGGGAACGGCGACGTGTAGGTCTTGCTCAGCGGCTCGGACTCCGCCGCGCCCGGGACCGGGTCGTAGGTGTGGTTCTCGCCCCGGAACGAGACCTGCGACAACGCCGGGAACGCCGCCAGCAGGCGCACGCCCATCTCGTGCACGAGGTGCTGGATCGACTCGCTGACGAACTCGTCGAAGGTCGACAGCACCAACGCGAGCACCGCATCCGACGACACGTGGCCGGAACCCACCGCGTCGGCCACGTCCCCGTAGCGCCAGTGCACGTCCAAGTGGATGAACAACGGCCGGTCGCCGCGCTCCGGCAGCGTCGTGTCGTCGTCGCGCGCGAACTTCGTGAACGCCGAGCCCGTCGTCTTCAGCAGCCGCAGCCCGAGATGCCCCGCGCGATGGTCGACCAGCGCGCCCCCTTGCGCCAGCTCGATCTCGACCACATCATGATCCCCGTCCACCCGCCGGAAGAGCCGTCCCGTCTCCGCGACCCACGGCTGCTGCACCGCCCACAGCCGCAGCCCCTCCATCTCCGGGTAGGTGGCCAGGAACCCCCGACCCAGGTCGTACAACAAGCCCTCGAGCGTCGCGCCGTCGTACTCGTGCGCGCGCCGCAGGATCACGTTCTTCATGGTGTCGGTCGCCACCACCGCCGAGTTGTCGCCCTCGGTGTAGGCGGGCAGGAAGCCCTGGCCGAGGACCTCCATGCTCACGTCGGCCGCGAGCAGCCGCTCGCCGCGCACGAGGTGGACCGGCACGGAGAGCTTGCCGTAGGAGATGCGGGCGTCGGTCAAGCGGATGTCCCTCCTGGAACGTCGTCGGCGACGAGGTCGTCCAGGCGCAGCGCCGCGATCTTGGCGATCTCGGCGAGCGCCGTGCGCTCCTCGTCGTCGGGGTCGTGGGCCAGCCGCGCGGCCGCGGCGGCGATGATCGAGTCCGCGCCGTGCTCGCGCGCGCAGACCACGAAGGGGAAGCCGAAGCGCTCGCGGTAGGCGGCGGTCAGCGCGAGGACTTGCGCGTGCTGCTCGGGCGTGAGCCGGTCGAGCCCGGCGGCGGCCTGCTCGCGCGTGGACTCCGGCGTCAGCGTCCCGGCGATCGCGGCCTTGCCGGCGAGCTCGGGATGGGCGCGGATCAGCGCGACCCGCGCCTCGCGCGGCGCCGCGTCGACCACCGCGACCATGGCGCCAAGGAGCGCGTCCACGGACGCAAAGGGCCCAAGATCCCACGCAGCCGCCGCGATCCACGGCGAGTCCTCGAACACGCCGCCGAAGGACGCCACGAAGGCGTCGCGGTCCAGCGATGCCGCGTCGTCGATGCCCAGTCGCCGGTGACCCCGGTCGGCGACCCGGCCGCGCGGGGCGGGCGGGTCGTGCGTCATGGACACGGCACAGTAGTCGGTCCCGGACGGGCGCCGCAACGCCCTCCAGCGGGTGCAGTAGATTCCGCCACATCGTCCAACGACGCCCTGGTCAGGCGAGGATCGCTTCCTGACCGTCTCGCAACCACGCACCCTCGACGACGCCCTGGCCGCGCGCGCGGCGAACCCCGACGCGGTCGTGGTCGCCGGTGGCACGGGCGTCCTGGTCGACCTCAACCGCGGGGTCGAGCCGACCGCCCTGATCGACCTCTCGCGCGTCGCCGGGCTGCGCGGGGCGCGGATGGTCGGCGACGTCGTCGCGCTTGGCGCCGGCGTGACCTACACCGACGTGCTCGAGCGCCACGCCGAGACGCTCCCCGGGCTCGCCGCCGCGGCGCGCACCGTCGCCTCGCG
>JAOPZG010000674.1 GCA_025964215.1 Conexibacter sp. | reverse complement strand
CCGGGTCGAGGTAGCCGAGCACGAGCGCGGCGTCGGTGACCGTCGGCCGCGTCCCGCCCTGGCCGTAGCACGCGGGCCCGGGCGCGGCGCCCGCGCTCTCGGGCCCGACGCGCAGCAGCCCGCCGGGATCGACCCACGCGACCGACCCGCCGCCCGCGCCGATCGAGCGCACGTCGACCGACGACAGACCCGTGAGGTGCCCGGTGAACAGGCCGCCGAGCCAGGTCTCGCGCGTGGTGACGATCGTGCCGTCGCGGATCAGGGACACGTCGAAGCTCGTCCCGCCCGTGTCGCAGACGATGACGTCGGCGCGGTCGAGCTCCTCCACGAAGAGCCGCCCGGCGACCGGCGCCAGCGACGGCCCGGACTTCGCGGCGAGGACCGGCTTGGCCGCCAGCTCGGCCATCGGCAGCACGCCGCCGACCGACGTCGCGGCCAGCAGCTCGCCGGTGAAGCCGGACGCGCGCAGGCCCTCGTCGACCTCGGTCAGGTGGCCGGGCAGCAGCCGCTTGAGCGACGCGTCGATCGCGGTCCCGGACGCGCGGCGGTACTCCCGCAAGATGGGGTTCAACTCGTGCGAGAGCGTGAACGGCAGCCCCGGCAGCTCCTCGGTGATCAGCTCGCCCAGGCGCCGCTCGTGCGCGCCGTCGGCGGTCGCCCAGAGCAGGCAGACCGCGACGGCCTCGACGCCGTGGCGCGGCAGCAGCCGCAGCGTCGCGCGCGCCTGCTCCTCGTCCAGCGGCACGATCACCTGCCCCTCGGCGCCGACGCGCTCGCGGATCTCGAAGGTCAGCGCGCGCGGGACGTAGGGCTCGGGGAACGGCCGGCTGAAGTCGTAGGGCAGCATCGAGCCGCCCTCGCGCCGGACGAGCACGTCCGGGAAGCCGTCGGTGACGAGCAGCGCGGTCCGCGCGGTCTTGCCCTCGAGGATCGCGTTGGTCGCCCGCGTGGTCGAGAACACGAACAGCTCGCAGCGCGCCAGCAGGCCGGGCGCGTCGAGGCCGAGCTGCGGCGCGGCGTCGCCGATCGCCGACAGCAGGCCGTCGGCCAGCCGCGCGGGCGTCGTCAGCGACTTGCCGAGCGCGAGCCGGCCGGCCTGGTCGGAGACGACGACGTCGGTGAACGTGCCGCCGACGTCGCAGGTGATCTTGACCGCGGTGCTCTCGGGCGGGGTCACGGCCGGTCGGCTCCTGTCGGGGCGGTGCGGGTGGGCCAGCGGAACTCGCGGCCGCGCATGATCCCCTCGCGGCGGCGCGCGAGGACGATCAGGATGCAGAGCGCGAGCGCGCCGTCACTCAGGCCGTCGCGGCCGGCGAAGTGGATCGGGCCGGCGGTGACGCCGTCCTCGACCGCGTTGAAGAGGAAGCTCAGGACCGAGATCACGACCGCGCCCACGACCGCGCCGGCGAGGCTCTTCTGGCCGCCGACGACGAGCATCGCGATCGTCAGGAACGTGATGTGCAGGTAGAACGCCGACGGCGTGAACGCGCCCTGGAACTGGGCGTAGAGGAAGCCGCCGATCCCGGTGATGAACGCGCTGAGCAGGAAGGCGATCGCGCGCTCCCGGGCGATCGAGACGCCGGCGGCGCGCGCGGCGAAGTCGTCCTCGCGCGAGGCCCGCAGGCGCAGGCCCGACGCGGACCCCTGGTAGGCGAAGGCGAGCGCGATCAGCACCATCGCCCAGGCCAGCGCCGTGAAGATGGTGGTGTTGGTCGGCACGCCGATCATCGTCTGGCTGCCGCGCGTCACCGCGGTCCAGTTCGAGGCGACCTGGAAGACGATCACCAGCACCGCGAACATCACCAGCGAGGCGGCGAGGCCCGAGAGCCGGGCGATCGGCACGACGATGATCGCCGCCAGCGCGACGGTGACGAGGCCCGCGACGATCGCGCCGGGCAGCGGCCCGAGGTGGATCGTCTGGATCCAGTGCGGCAGGTCGGGCAGCAGCACGCCCTTCTGGATCACCGGGATCGTCAGCAGCGCGCCGGTGTAGGCGCCGATCGACATGAAGGACATCTGCCCGAAGGACAGGACGCCGGAGGTCCCGACGAAGGCGTACAACCCGACGACCAGCACGACGTTGACCAGGACCTCGATCGTGTCGCGCTGGATCACGAGCGAGGCGTTGGAGCCGATCGCCGCGACCGCGATCACGATCAGCCACGGCGCGAGCAGCGGCCAGCAGCGCACCATCACGGCGCGCATCTAGACGCGCTCCAGCCGGGCGCGGACGACGATCAGGCCCTGCGGGCGGACGAGCAAGACGACGATGACTCCCGCATAGAGGAAGGCGTCGCGGTAGGGCGCGAGCGCGTCGGGCAGGAGCACCTGGAGCGCGACGGTCACGGCGCCGAGGCCGAAGCCGCCCCACGCCGCTCCGGACAGGCTGCCGAGCCCGCCGATGATCGTGGCGACGAACGCGACGAGGACCGGCGCGGCGCCGATCGTCGGCGTGACCGTGCCGTTCTGGGCGACCACGAGGATCGCGGCGACGCCGGCGAACAGCCCGGAGATCCCGAAGGCCGCGGCGATCACCGTGTTGGCCTTCACGCCGAGCAGCCGCGCGGTCGCGAAGGACTCGGCGGCCGCGCGCATCTGCACGCCGACCATCGAGCGCCGCAGCCCCGCCGCGAGGCCGGTCACGAGCACGATCGCGGCGATCACGCTCACGAGGTTCAGGCTGGAGAAGGAGACCGAGCCGATCGAGATCGACTTGTCCAGGAAGCCCGGCAGCGCGACGCCCTTGGCGCGCGAGGTGAAGATCACGGTCGCCAGCGACTGGAGCGCGAAGCTGAGCGCGAACGAGGTCACGAGCAGCACGGGTCCCGACGCGCCGCGGAAGGGCCGGAACGCCAGGCGCTCCATCGCCAGCGCGGCGACCACGGTGACGATCAGGCAGCCGAGGAGCTGGAGCGGCCACGGCAGCGAGGTCAAGGCGTACAACGTGTACGCGCCGATCATGATGAGCTCGCCGTAGGCGAGGTTCATCAGGTTCATGATCCCGAAGATCAGGGCGATGCCGATCGCCAGGACCGCGTAGAGCGCGCCGAGGCTCGTGGCGTCGACGACGTGCTGGATGAGCGTGCTCATCGGGCGACCCCCAGGTAGCTGTCGGTGAGGCGCTCGGTGTCGGCCAGCTCCGCGCCGGTCCCCTGCAGGACGATCCGGCCGGCGACCAGGACGTAGGCGCGGTCGGCGAAGCGCACGGCGCGCATCGCGTTCTGCTCCACCAGCAGGATCGTCACGCCGTCCTCGCGCAGCGACTGCAGGGTCGCGAAGACGTCGTCGACGATCTTCGGCGCGAGGCCGAGCGAGGGCTCGTCGAGCAGCAGCAGGCGCGGCCGGCAGAGCAGCGCCCGCGCGATCGCGAGCTGCTGCTGCTGGCCGCCGGAGAGGCCGCCGGCCGGGTGCTCCAGGCGATCGCGCAGGACCGGGAAGCGCTCCAGCTCCCGGTCCAGCGCGTCGCCGGCGGCGGCGCGGCTCAGGTCGGCCGTCGCCAGTCGGAGGTTCTCCCGGACCGTGAGCGTGGCGAAGATCTGGCGGCCCTCGGGCACGAGCGCCATCCCGCGCCGGACGAGGACCTCCGGCGGCGTGCCCGTGATCGCCTCGCCCTCGAAGCGCACGGTGCCGGCGGTGATCCGGCGCATGCCGATGATCGCCGACAAGGTGGTGGTCTTGCCCGCGCCGTTCGGGCCGACGAGGCTCACGGCCTCGCCGGGCGCGACGCTCAGCGACAGGTCGGTGACCGCGGGCGTGCGGCCGTAGGAGATCGTCACGTTCTCGAGCTCGAGCACGGCCGCCTCAGCTCCCCAGGTAGGCGT
>JAOPZG010000627.1 GCA_025964215.1 Conexibacter sp. | reverse complement strand
CACGGCCATCGCCACCAGCACGACGACCGCCGCGATCGCCTCCGGCGAGCCGAGGTCGTCGAGCGATCCGCCGAGCGCCGTGTACGCGAACGCCCGCGGCGCGCAGCCCAGCGCGGTCGCGCCCGCGAAGGCCCGCAGCGTCACCGGCGAGAGCCCCGCCGCGTAGTTCACCAACGAGTACGGGACGCCCGGGACGATCCGCGCGTACAACACGGACAAGAACCCGCGGCGCCCCACCCACGCGCGCAGCGCGGCAAGTCGGGGTCCTTGCAGCTGCACGACCGCGTCGTGCGCGAGCCAGCGCGCGATCCCGAAGGCCAGGCACGCGCCGAGCGTCGCGGAGACGATCGAGATCGGCGTCCCCAGCCACGTCCCGAAGAGCAGCCCGGACGCGCCCGCGAGCAGCGGCCCCGGGAACAGGCACGGCGTCAGCGCCGCGCTGACCACGATGAACACCAGCGGCCCCGCGATCCCGTAGCCGTCGATCCAGTCGCGCACGCGCTGCGCGCTCAGCGACCCCGACGAGGCCACCACGACGAACGCGGCGGCGATCAGCCCCGCGAGCAGCGCGATGCGCAGGAGCGCGCGGCGGCGATCAGCGGCGGGAGGCGAGGAACTCGGCCTCCTGGCGCCCGAGCTCGGTGACCGGCTCGTCGCCGTAGACCCACTCGCGGGCGATCCGGTTCCAGTTCGCGGTCGCCCGGAGCTGGCTGATGACCGCGAGCGTCAGCATCTCCAGCCGGCGGCCGAAGAGGTGGTCGGGCGGCAGCGTCTCGTGGCGCATCTTGCCCCACCAGCGCGAGCGCGGATCGCTCATCTGGATCATCACGTCGGTCGCGATGTCCGGCGTCAGCGTCATCACGGCGTCGAGCGTGTACCAGCCGGTGAGATCATGGAACTGCTCCAGGATCGACTCCGGGTCGTAGTACTCCGGCTGCCCGAGCCAGCCGCCCTTGTGCAGGTGCTCGATCAGCTCCTCGCCGCGCCCCTCGATCCCGAGCCGCTGCGTCTGGAGCTCGTACTCGGCGACCTCGTCGGAGATCCGCTTGAAGAGCCCGAAGTCGAGGAACGCCATGCGGCCGTCGTCGAGCAGCAGGCAGTTGCCCGGATGCGGGTCGCCGGAGAACTGGTGGTGGCGGTACATCGAGCCGAAGTAGAACCGGAAGATGATCTCGCCGAGGCGGTCGCGCTCCTCGTCCGCGCAGGTCTTGAACTCGTCGAACTTGCGCCCGGTGACGAACTCGCTGACGATCACGCGCTCGTGGCTGAGCGACGTGTACACGTCGGGGATCACCACGAACGGATGGCCCTTGTAGATGCGCGCGAGCGTCCGCTGGTTCTGGGCCTCGAGCTCGTAGTCGAGCTCCTCCTCGATCCGGCCGCGGATCTCGGCGCCGAGCTCCTGCGGGTCGAGCCCGGGCGCGACGGACTTCATCAGCCGCAGGATGATCCCGAGGTTCTGGAGGTCCGAGCGCACGGCGCGGGCGACGCCCGGGTACTGGACCTTGACCGCGACGTCCTTGCCGTCGTAGCGCGCGCGGTAGACCTGGCCGATGGAGGCCGCGGCGATCGGCACGGGGTCGAAGGACTCGAAGACCTCGTCGAGCTTGCCGTCGTACTCCTCCTCCAAGACCTTCTTCATGTCCTTGAAGGAGACCTTCGGCGCGGCGTCGCGGAGCTTGGCGAGCTCGGCCTGGAACTCCTCGCGGAACTCCTCCGGGACGAGGCCGACGTCCAGGAAGGACATCACCTGCCCGAGCTTCATCGCGGCGCCCTTCATGGTGCCCAACGCCGCCACGATCTGCTTGGCCGTCTCGACCTGGCGGCGCGCCATCGCGTCCTGGGCGGCCTGCTCGTCGCGCGTCAGGTTCATCGCGCGGGTGCCGGCCTGCTTGGCGCCCTGCGTGGCCGCGAGGCGGCCGACCTTCGCGGCGCGCGCCCAGCGCGAGGTCGGGATGCGGTCGTCGCGGGCCATCAGGCCGTGCGCTCGACCTTGCTGCCCGGGACGATGTCGTCGCGACCGTCGGACCAGCGGACCCACGCCTTGTGGCCGCCGTCGTAGTCGTCGCCGAGGAGCACGAGCGTGGCCGGCTCGCCGAGCGCGGTGACCTGCTCGTCGCCCTCTGGGTCGAGGCCCCGCCAGAGGCGGATGAACTTGTTGGTGTCGTACTCCTCGCCGACGGTCGTGCTGTCGGTGTGGCCGGGCTGGATGATCGTCTCGGGCGGGAGCGCCATCAGCGTGTCCATCACGGAGGACTTGAGGTCGGCGTACGAGGTCGAGCCGGGCGCGCGCACGCCGCCGACGGAGTTCTTGAAGAGCGTGTCGCCGGTGAAGACGTTGCCCTCGACGAGGAGGCCGAGCATGCCTGCGGTGTGCCCGGGGATGTGGATCGTCTGCACGTCGAGTCCGCCCGCGCGGACCGTCGTGCCCGCGTCCATCGTGCCGGTCGCGGTGTCCACGAGATCCTTCTCGAGCGGGTGGATGAGGACCTGCGCGTCGGGCCAGCGCTCGAGGATCTGCGGGACCTCGGAGACGTGGTCGTAGTGGTGATGGGTGAGCAGGACGTGCGTCGGCGTGAGGTCGAGCTCGGCGACCTTCTCGAAGAGCGGCTCCATCGGCCCGCCGGCGTCGACGAAGAACGCCTCTCCCCCGGGCTCGGCCGCGACGAGGAAGGTGTTCGAGAGGAACTGCGGATGCATCGAGCGCTCGAGGATCATGCGGGTACATTGACAGTCTGATGCCCGAGCTCATCCACACCTGTTACCGGATCGGCGACATCGACCGCTCCGTCGCCTTCTACGAGGCGCTCGGCTTCGAGGAGCGCCGCCGCATGGACCTGCCCGACGGGGCCATCAACGTCTTCATGGGGATCCCCGGCGACGGGGACCGCCTCGAGCTGACGTGGAACCCCGGCGTCGAGTCCTACGACCTCGGCACCGGCTACAACCACATCGCGCTGACGGTGCCGTCGCTGTCAGACGTGCTCGACGAGCTGGGCCAGAAGTCGATCACGCCGGAGAAGCCGCCGTACCACGTCGGCGAGGGCGGGCCGTTCATCTGCTTCGTGCGCGATCCGGACGGCTACCGGATCGAGCTGATCGAGCGCGGCGGGGTCTAGCGGTTGCTGGACTCGGCTCACGCGCTGCTGCTGCGCGACGTCGCCCTCGGGAAGGCGCCGGAGGACGCGCCGGGGTTGCGGAACCTCGCGATCGCGGGGTTGATCGCGCCGGTGGACGGCGTCTGGGCGCTGACGCAGACCGGGCACGCGGTGCTGGAGATCGAGGGTGGGACGGCGACGGCGGCGAGCCAGGCGGGAGACCTCAAGGCGAAGGTCCGCGACTGGTTCATGACCTAGCCGCTCGCGGCGAGCGCGAGCACCGCGGCGAGGCCGTGGTCCGCGCCGGCCGCGGACATCGGGAGCAGCAGCGTGCGGATCCCGGCGTCGGCGGCGCCGCCGTCGGCCGCGGGGTGGTCGCCGACCATGAGCGCATCGGCGGGCGCGGTGTCGACGGCCGCGCAGGCGGCGTGGAAGATCGCCGGCTCCGGCTTGACCTGAGCGACCTCGCAGGAGAGGACGACGGCGTCGAGGTGGTCGAGGAGCCCGAGGCCGGCGAGGACCGGGCGCAGGTCGAAGCCGACGTTGCTGACCGCGACGGTGCGGATGCCGCGGGCGCGGAGGGCGGCGAGGGTCGGAGCCGCGTCGGGGTAGGCGATCCAGCCGTCGGGGACGAGGATCCGCTCGTAGAGGACGGTCGCGAGGGCGGGGTCGACCACGGTCGCGAGCAGGCCGGCGTAGGCGGCGCGGTGGGCGGCCGCGTCGCGGTCGCGCTGCG
>JAOPZG010000613.1 GCA_025964215.1 Conexibacter sp. | reverse complement strand
ACTTCAACCTCGACGACATCGACGGTGACGGCTTCGCTGACCTCGTCGGTCGCGACAGCGCCGGCAACGTCGCAGTCGGACGCTCAACCGGCACGACGTTCGGTGCGGCCACCGCGCTGACCACCCTCGCGCCGAGCTACTCCGTGATGCGCGTGGCGGACGTCGACGGGGACACCAACGGCGACGTCGTCGGCGAGAACCCGACGACGGGACAGACGCAAATCGTGCTGACCGACGGCTCCGCGGCAACCGATCGCCTGGACGGCGGCCCCTGGCCTGCCGGTTACACGTTCATCCTCGCCGACATCGACGGCGACGGCTACGCCGACGCGGTCGGCCGCGACGTCAACAGCGGCGCGGTGCGAGTCGGCATCAGCTCGGGCCTGAGCTTCGACCTCGACTCCGGCACATGGACGATTCCCGCCAACGCCGACTTCGGAGCGACCGACGTCGACGGCGATGGCGAGGCCGACCTTATCTACCGCCCAAGCGGGGGGACATCGGTCTACGTCCGCTCAAGCAGCCAGACCTCCACGGGCATGGGCTTCAGCACGGGCGTGATCTGGGGCGCGTGGTCGCAGAATCGTGCGCTAAGCACCGGCGACATCGGAGGCGACGGCAAGTCCGACCTCATCTCACGCGATACGTCCAACAGCGCGATGTACGTCGCCCGCTCGCACGAGCAGGTGCCGCAAGGCGAGAGCGTCGCCGACGACCCGGCGCCGGCGGCTGCGACATCTCCCTCCTTCGCCGCGCCGCTCGCGGTGGACGGGCCCGACGAGTGCCACAACTCCAGCACGATGAAGATCGCCGCCGCAGACGACGGGAGGTTCCTCTACAACCCGACGGTCGATCCCGTCCGTGCGGCGCAGCGGATCGCGCTTCTCGGGGCCGAGGTCGTTCGGCTCAACGTCTACTGGGGCATCTTCGAGAACGCGGGGTCTACGCCGACCTACAACTGGCAGCGCCTCATCGACGCCATCGACGCCATCAAGGCGACCAAGATCGCCAACAACCCCAACTGCCCTCGCTCGCTCGCAGTGCATCTCACGATCACGGGCTCGGTGGCCAAGCAGTGCAAGATGGACAACTTCAGCTCATCCCGGGATTGCGACCCCAACTCGCCTTCCACCGGCGTCAACCCCGACCCGGCCAAGTTCGAGGCGTTCGTCACCGCGGTCGCGCAGAAGTTCAACGGCCAGGCGGACACGTACGCGATCTGGAACGAGCCGAACCTCGGAGGCAAGAAGCCTCACTTCCTGGCGACGGGTCTCGACAGCAACGGGCTGGTGAAGCCCATCCTGACCGCGCGTCTCTACCGCTCGCTCTACCTCGCGGGCTACCACGGGATCCGCACGGTCAACTCCACCGTGCCGGTCTTCATCGGCGAGCTCTCAGAGCAGCTCAACTCCGCGCAGCCCGCTACGGGACCGAAGACCCATCACCATGGCTACACCGCGATGGACTACTTGGCGGCAGCGGTACAACCGGTGACGGGCGACACCGCCCGCGTTCAGGCAGACGGGTTGGCGATGCACCCTTACCAGCACAGGATCAGCCCCAACCATCGCGGGATCCCGTCGGAGGACGGGATCGGCAAGCTCCGTGCCCCGTTGCGCGACCCCAAGCATCAGCGGTTGAGCGGCATCCAGGCGACACTGCAGTACCTCTATGACAAGAAGGGAGTCTCCGGAACCTCGGGCTCCTCGTGGCTGTCGACCTCCGGTTCCTCGCCGGGCAAAGTCCCGCTGTACATCACGGAGTTCGGGTACCTGAACCTGCCGCTTAAGGGCGCCAAGCCGTCGGCCGCCATCCACACAGAGGCCCAGCGCGCCGGGGTTCGCGGCCAGCTCGATCCGGAGCCCCACGGCATCCCGCTTCCCAACGGCCTTTATCCGAAGGCGATGGCGGAGGCGCGGTATGGCGACGCCAGGTGGTTCACCCTTTACAGCCTCACCGAGTCTGCTCACAGCGTCGTCTCAGCTGGCCCGAATCCGGTCGTCACCGGCTATGAAGGCGACTTCGACACCGGCCTTATCGCCGCAGATGGATTCGACACCGGGGCCGATGTGACCGGGACCCGCCCCTACGGGATCTCTTCGAACAACAGCGGTACGCTCAACCCGCAACCGAGGAAGGCGTACTGCGCGATCTGGAAGTCGTTGACCGATTTGCACTACCCCACCCAACCCTCCGGCCCATCGCCCTTCTCCGGTGTGGCTCCCAATCCATGCAGCTGAGTCGAGCGAACCGTGATTGGTCGGGCCTCCGTGTGCTCGCTGCGGTGTTGGCGATCTGCGGATTCGTTGCGTCGGGCGCTGACGCCGCCACGTGGCGAGCGCAGCGAGCGATCGCCTCGGGTCCGGTCCTGCTCGGCTCGGGGGCGGCGTGGGCGGAGTACGACCACGCGCTGGTCTCGACATACACGCCACATGGGTTCCTGGTGCTGGCCGGTGACGATGGCGGTCGGCGGACGTTGGCCAGGGCGACGCAGACCGGAGCGTCGATTGAACCGGTGCTGGCGTCCTCGCCGCTGCTGCTGGCCACCGCGAGGGTGTTCCACACGCTCGTCGGCCCGTCGCGGGGAGTGGAGGACGAGCTGTCGCTCCGAGACATCCAGGCGAGCTTGGGGACCGGGTCGCTGACCTCCTCGTGGCGCTCGTGTGCGCTGACGCCATCGTCGCGGTGGACGGCTGGTGTGCTGGCGGTCTCTGGTGCTGATGTCGCGTGTCTGGATGCCGACCGAACGCATGTCGACGTCTACGACGGCACGACCGGCGTGCTCGAGCTCGCGATCCCCGCGGCGGCCCCGACCGCGGTGCAGATCGCCGGTCCGGTCGTGGCCTGGACCGAGCCCGGAGCACAGGACACGCAGGTCCTGGTCGAGTTCGACCGCTCGCAGCAGCGCGAGACGCTGCGGCTGCCGACCTCAGCGTTGGGACCCGCCGTGCGCAGCTGGAGCGTGCAGGACGACGGCACCGTCGCCTACTCGGCCGGAGCCGCGACGAGCGCCGACGGACGCCTGGGGTGGACCTCGCCCAGCGATCCGGTCGCCCACCCGATCGCGTCGCCCGTCGCCGCCTACGCGGTCCAATTGCGAGGCGGCACGATCGCCTACACGGCAGGCGGCCGGCTCGGTGTCACCTCCCTGCAAGGGCCGGCGCGCACGCTGGCCGACCGTGTGACCGGCGCCTTCGACTTCGACGGCACCCGCATCGCCTTCGCTCGCACGACATGCGATGAGCGCACGATCGCGGTGCGCTCCATCACCGCCCCGCCGCTGCCCGTCACCGCACCCGTGCGGTGTCCGCTGCGGCTCACCAGCGCCCTGCGCCTGGTCCGCTCACGGCTGGAGCTCACCACCACGGTCGACTGCACCTCGTTGCCCTTCGCCTGCTCGGGCGAGATCGTCCTGCGCACCCATGTCCGCGGGCAGCCCGCGGCGATCCTGGCCAGCGGCACGATCGACGACGGCGACGCCACCCTCGCGCTGCGCCGCCCCGGGCGCCAGGCGCTACGACGCCACGCCGCGCTCGACGGACGGCTCACCGCGACGTTCCGCACCGTCCCTGCTAGCAGCCGTTGGCGCCACGCCCACCTGAGCCCTTGACGGAGGCCGGCGCGCCCTCTGCAGCGAGCCCGAGATTCGCCAGCCCGTCGATCAGCGACCGGCCGAACCGATCGAGCTTGGCGACCGCGACGCCGTCGATGACACTGGCCTCGACACGTTCCATCATCGCCATGAGCATCGGACGATCGGCGCGACTGCCCGATTCATCGAGCTCGACGTGAACCATGGCGACATGATGGCCTTGCGCGGCCGCCCAGCGCTCGATCTGCTCGCGCTGCAGCTCAGGAGACATGAAGCTCTCACCCGAGCGACCCCGTACCTGAGAGACCCGGACGTAGCCGTCGACGAGCCTCCTCCTTCACGGCCATCGGCGTCGGTGCCTATGCGCCGACCCGACCGAGGCCTCGGCCCGCCATAGCGCCAAGGCCAATAGCTCCGGGACACGCGCGAGCATGCATCGGAGTCCGCTTGGCAGACATCGGCGTCGCCGGTCAGCGCCATAGGCTGCCTGGCGTGCTCCGACGTATCACCGTGGCCGTGATGGTCCTTCTGCTCGCGCTTGTCGCCGGGGGGAGCGTCGGGACGACGCCATCGCTGGCCGCGACGTGTGCCGACTACCCGAACCAGGCTGCCGCTCAGGCGGCTGGCGATACCCGCGACGCTGACGGCGACGGCATCTACTGCGAGAGCTTGCCGTGCCCGTGCTCCACCACGCCGCCAACCCCGGCGGCGACTCCTGGCCCGGGACCCGCCCCAGCACCCACGCCAACCCCCGCACCGTCACCGTCGGATCAGCCGCCGCCCACCGCACCGGTCCCATCAAGCACCGCTCCTAGCGCAACCACGACGCCGGCGAGCACGGTCGACGCGACCAACCCCGCAAACTGCGCGACGCCCTCCGGGGTGCAGAACGTCACGTTTTCGATGACCAAGTACCCCAACATCCGCAAGCACTTCCTGCGAGCACTGCGCAAGGGCTGGCCGCGAACGCTCGTCCTCAACCGTCCCGGTGCCGCCGAGCGCAGAGCGCGCCTGCTGGAAGGGGTGGCGACCAAGCCGGGTTTCGATCGCGACGAATACCCGCCCGCGCTCGCACGCGGCAAGGGCGCAGGCCTGACGAAGGGGATCGACCCGCGAGGGTGGCGCGCCGACGTCGCGTTAGTGCCCTCACACGAGAACCGCTCCCACGGCTCGACGATGGGTCTCAAGCTGCGCCGCTTCTGCAACGGCACGAAGTTCCGCTACGTCTTCTACTAGCTCCTCGGTGCAGGCGCGCTGAGCCGGCGTGTGACTTCGGTGCGCGTGGTGCCTGTCAACGCGCGGCTTCCAGCCGCAGCGGCACCGCGGATCGACCGGGGCCAGTCGTGACGGCCTGATGGGTGGGGCCGGGGCGGACTGTCGTCTATCGCGCACCGCACCGATGTCGTGTAGCTGACGATGGCACGGACTTACCCGGGGAGCCTCTGCCCTTGGGAAAGAGAGCGAGAGGTCGAGAGGCTGGCGCAGGCCGCGGCTCCCCTCGCCACACGGGCACAATGATCGTCTAGGAGGGTTCAGTTGATGAGCTACGCGGTAACCCTTCCCCAACAAAAAATTGGGGTGAGGGGTCTTGAGCGAGCTGGTCGACAGAGAGGGCAGCAGCCGTGTGCTGTCCGTCGACACGCCCTCAATCGGTCCTCATCTCTCGTCGCGTGACACTGAGATCGAACGCGACTACGCCGAGCACCGCGCCGCGGTCATGGCGATGCTGCGGTCCGACTTCCCGAGGCAGGCGGATCCTGAAGAGCTCTATCAGGAGGCGTGGTCCGAGCTGCTCGCGCTCGAGGCGCGTGGCGAGACCGTCCGCAATCGCCGGGCGCTGCTGAAGAAGATCGCGTGGCGTCGCGCGGCGGACGCGGCCAAGCGCCACCGGCCCGAGACGATCGACCCCGCCAGCGCGGTCCTCGCGGGGCTCACCGACAACGATCCGCTCCCCGACGAGTTGGCTCACCTGCGCCTCGAAGCCGACGCGCTACGTCTCGTGGTCGAGTCGCTCGATGAGCAGCAGGCTGCGGTCCTCAAGCTGCGCTTTGACCAGCACCTCTCGGCTCGGGAGGTGCAGGGGCGGCTGGGGATCAGCGAGAAGCGCTTGGAGGCGATCGTCACGGCCGCCTACAAGAAAGTCGCCGCCCAGCTCGTGATCGATGACGCGGGGCAGTCGCTCTGGACGCGGCGCCAGCGCAGCTTGCTGTTGGCCTGTGAGCTGGGGATCGCGTCTGCCCGTCAGCGGCGACGGGCGCAGTCGATGGTCGAGCGCGATCCGGCGTGCCGCGCGATGTTGCACGCGATGCGCACCAACCTCGGCGACGTTGCCGCCGTCCTGCCGATGCCGGTGCTCGCCGGGGAGCACGAGCGGCTCGGCGCGCTGGCTCGCCTCGACGAGCTCTGGGCGACGAGCCGGCATCTGGTCGACCGGCTGACCGGGCGCGGGGTCCCCGATAGCGGCGTCCTCGAGCAAAGCGCGCTGGGCGGCGTGGGCGTGGGCGCGGGAGCGGTGGCGGCGAAGGTCGTCGTGCTGTGCCTCGCGGTCGGCGGGACGGGCGCGATCTGCGTCGACATCGCCGACCACCTGCGCGATCACGTGGCCACGGCGGCGACGCCGACGCGCCGCGTGGCGCGGGTGGTCGAGCCTCCGCGCGATCACGTCGAGGTCGTCCGCCTGCCGACGATCACGACGATCACGACGACCACGGCGGCCAAGACCAAGCGCAAGCAGCCGGCGCGTCGCGAGACGGCGGTGAGCTCGAAGAAGTCGACGCCGCCGGCGTCGCCCGCACCGAAGGGCAGCACCGAGTTCGGCCCAGGCAACCTGGGCAGCACCTCGGCGCCGACCAAGCCCGCCGCCGCGCCGCAGAATGGGGGAGGGGAGTTCACACCGTGAGTCGACTAAGGAGCATGAGAACTCTCCAGGAGGCTCGAATCACCCGCCGGCTAACCGTCCTCGTTGGTGTCGCCCTCTTTTTTGTGATCGCGGGCGCTGCACCTCGCCCGGCGCTTGCCGGCGGCTATGACGTGCATGCCTGTAACTCGGCGGTCGGCGGGGGCGCCAATCACTCGTGGAGCACGGTCGCCGATCCCGGCATGACCGCCTATTCGGATTGTC
>JAOPZG010000589.1 GCA_025964215.1 Conexibacter sp. | reverse complement strand
GGCGTTGCCGGTCCCGCACGCGAGGTCCAGCACGCGGTCACCGGGGGCGATCCGGGCGAGGTCGACCGCTCGCTGGGCCGCGGGCTTGAGCCGCTGACCCATCAGCGGGTACTCGCCGACCCCCCAGGTGGTGGCCATGGGAGCGGCGGCGCCTACGCGACGGCCGGCGGCCGGCGCGGCTCGCCGAGGCCGGTGTGCTGCGCGTCCCACGGACGCCAGAGGCGCAGCGCGCTGAGGATCGCCCGCGTCGCCGGCGAGCGGTTCAGCGTGCAGAAGTGGATGCCCGGCGCGCCCTTGGCGAGCAGGTCGGCGCACTGCATCGTCGCGTAGGAGACGCCGAACTCGGCGACGGCCTCGGGGTCGTCCTGCCGCGCGTCGAGCTCCGCGAGCACGTGCTCGGGCATCGTCGCGCCGCACATGTTGGTGATCTTGGAGATCTGCCCGTAGCCGGTGATCGGCATGACGCCCGGGATGATCGGCACGGCGATCCCGATCGCCCGCGCGCGGTCCACGAAGTCGAAGTACAGCTCGTTGTCGAAGAACAGCTGCGTGATGAGGTAGTCGACCCCGGCGTCGACCTTCGCCTTGAGGTAGCGCAGGTCGTCCTCGGGCGAGGTCGCGTGGATGTGCGTCTCGGGGAAGCACGCCGCGGCGATCGAGAAGTCGTAGTCCTCGCGCAGCAGCGCGACGAGCTGATGGGAGTACTCGAGGCCGCCGTCGGACGCCGTCCACTGCTCCTGTCCGCGCGGCGGGTCGCCGCGGAGGGCGAGGACGTTCTCGATGCCCGTCTCGCGGATCTCCTCCAGCGTGACGCGCAGCTCCTCGGTCGTGGCGCCGACGCAGGTGAAGTGCGCCATCGCCTCGAGGCCGTGGTCCTCCTTGATGTGGCGGACGGTCTCGACGGTCTTCTCGCGCGTGGTGCCGCCCGCGCCGTAGGTGACCGAGACGAACGAGGGATCGAGCGGGGCGAGCTCCTGGAGCGCGCGCTCGAAGTTCTCCTCGCCCGCGGCGGTCTTCGGCGGGAAGAACTCGAAGGAGAACGTCGGCTCGTCGCCGCCCAGCAGCTCGGTGATCCTCATGACCCGACTAACCCTAACACGATCGTGTCAAGGTTGCAGCCGAATCGCCTGCTTGCAGGGCTTTACACGGCCGCCGACCAGCGCTCGGGCGTGCCCTCGATGCGCTGGAGGCGGTTCGTGACCTCCAGGTGACGCAGGTAGGAGAGCGTCTCCGAGAGCCACCAGTTGGCCGTCATCGGCGTGATCGCGGCCCCGTAGATCCGCGGGATCGCCTCGAACGCCGTGAGCCCCGGGTCCGCCGTGATGACCTCCTCGACCTTCGCGAGGCGGTCGCGCACGAGCACGCGGTTGGCGTCGATGTGCGCCTGGACGTCGGTGAACGTGCGGCCGTGGCCGGCGAGGCAGAGGCGCGCGTCGAGCTCCTGGACGAGGTCGAGCGAGTGCAGGAACTCGCCGGCCGGATCGGGCGAGTAGCCGTAGTCGTAGTACAACGAGACGCGGCCGAGCAGGTGGTCGCCGGAGATCAGGATCCGGCGCTCCTCCTGGTAGAGGCAGACGTGCGAGGGCGCGTGGCCCGGCGTCTCGTAGACCTGCCAGGTGCCGAGGTCGGTGTGGACCTCGACGCCGGGAAGCAGCTTGCGGTGCGGCTCGACGATCCCGGAGATCCCGTAGTCGTCGCCGCGGCGCGCCTCGCTGTAGCGGCGCAGCGGCTCCTCGGGCACGCCGCTCTGGCGGGCGACCTCGATGCGGCGGTCGAACGCCGACTCCGGGTCGCGCGCGGCCGCGAGCATGTGCTCGTGGTTGGGGTGCATCCAGAGCTCGCAGCCGGTGCGCTCGACGATCGTCGCGGCCTGCCCGTAGTGGTCGGAGTGCGCGTGGGTGCAGACCAGCAGCCGGACGTGCTCTAGCTTGAGGTTGACCTGTGCGAGGGCGCGCTCGAGGTTCGCCACCGAGCCCGGCTCGTGCATCCCGGTGTCGACCAGGACTATGCCGTCGCCGGCGGCCAGCGCCCAGGCGTTGCAGTGCGGGACGCCGGGCCACGGCAGCGGCAGCCGCAGGCGCCAGACCCCCGGCAGCACCCGTTCCCCGCGTCCCACTTCCCGCTTGCGATTGGCCTCCGGCATCTGCTTCAACCCTAGATGGTCGATGTGCGCTCGACCGTGGTCGCGGTCGTGCTCCGGGCGCGCCGGCCGGGGCGCGAGCGCGGCCACGGGAAGCGCACATCGGCCATCTAGACTGCGAGGCGTGCCGATCGAGAACCGCCGCGTCCACGTCCGCCCCCGGCTGGCCCGGCTGGCCGCCGGCGCTCCCGAGCCGATCGCCGACGGCGTGTGGGTCGTGCGCGGGGGCTTCCCGCTCAAGACGATGAACGTGTACTTCGTGCGCGACGGCGACGGCGTCCTGCTCTTCGACGCGGGGATCAGCGCGATGACCGACGCGGTCGCGGCGGCGGGCGCGTCGCTTGGCGGGATCACGCGCGTCGTGCTCGGCCACGGGCACGCGGACCACCGCGGGGTCGCGCCGGGGCTCGACGGCGTGCCGGTCTTCTGCCATCCCGACGAGGTGGCGGATGCCGAGGGCGACGGCGGGGACCACTACTTCGACCTGTCGTTGCTGGCGCCGCACGGGCGCTTCTTGTTGGGGTCCTTGCTGCCGGTGTGGGACGGCGGCCCGGTCGTCGTCGCCGGGACCGTGAGCGAGGGCGACGACGTGGCGGGCTTCTCGGTCGTCCACCTGCCCGGCCACGCGCCGGGGCTGATCGGGCTGTGGCGGGAGAGCGACCGGCTGGCGCTGGTCAGCGACACCTTCTACACCGTGGATCCGCAGACCGGGATCCACGGCCACCCGCGGGTGCCGCACCGCGCGTTCAACTGGGACACCGAGGTCGCGCGGGCGTCGATCCGCAAGCTCGCGGCGCTGGAGCCCGCGTCCGCGTGGGCCGGACACGCGCATCCGCTGACCGGTGACGTGCGCGCGCGGCTCGAGCGCGCGGCGGAGACGACCTGATGGGGCGCCGCTCGCGTGCGCGCGGCCGCACCGACAAGCTCGAGGCGCCGACCACCGACTACGCCTCGCCCGACGGCGAGCAGACGCTGACGCTCCGCGGCGCGCTCTCGCCCAAGTCGCGCGCCGAGTACGCGCGCTCCTCCGACCCCGCGCAGGCGCGCGCCGCCGCCAACGTCGAGGACGTGCGCGCCCGCGCGATCGAGTTCCTCTTCGAGCGCCTCGTCGCGACGTGGGTCGTCAACGACGTCGCGACCGAGGGCGCCAAGCCGCTGCTCGCCCGCTACCGCGCGGCGACCCGCGACGAGCGCACGTGGATCACCGACGTGCTGCGCGCGCACTGCGCGGAGTGGTTCCCGGACGTGAGGGTGCCGTAGGCGACCTGGACGCATGGCGCTTGCGCGCCGACCCGTCCGTGCGGGACAGTGACGAGTCATGAACGGTCGGGGATGGCTTGCAGGTGCTGCGCTGACGCTCGGGCTCGCCGCGAGCGTGCCGGCCACCGCGCTCGCGGGATGGTCGGCGCCGGCGTTCCCGATCACGGGCGTCGGCAACGCGCCCGACATCGCGGTCGGCGCGCGCGGCGACGTCGCCCTGGTCGCGCCGGCGATCGCCGGCGGCGTGCTGGTCGCCACGCGGGCGCCCGGCGGGGCGTTCGCGCCGCCGACGCCGCTGGGCGGCGCCACCTTCGCACCGCAGGCGCGGATCGCGATCAACGCGGCCGGCGACGTCGCCGTGGCCTGGATCACCGCGACCGCGATCCACCTGGCCGTCCGCCCGCACGGCGCCGCGTTCCGCCCGGCGCTCGACATCCCGGCCGTGCTCGGCTCCTCCTACGACCGCATCCACGTCGGCATCGACGACGCCGGCGCGGTCGCGCTCGGATGGCAGGCTGTGAGCGGCGGCAAGACGCTCGCCCAGTTCGCGATCGTGAGCCCCGACGGCACCCTCGGCACGGTCGGGGGAAGCGCCGGCGGCCAGAGCGTCTCCTCGGTCTTCGACCTCGCGATGAACGCCGCCGGCGACGCGATCGTCTCGTGGGTCCGCACCGACGGCACCAACTACCTCGCGCAGGCGGCGGTGCGGGCGCCCGGCGCAAGCGCGTTCGGCACCCCGGTGACGCTCTCGCAGACGGGCGTGAACGCGACCGACCCGTCCGTCGCCCTCGCCCCGGACGGGTCCAGCGCGGTGGCCTGGGAGCTCGCCGACGCCGGCGGCAACCGCAGCCAGGTCTCCTACCGCCCGCGCGATGGCCTGTTCTCGCTGCCGACGTTCGCCTCGCCGACGGGCCTCACGTCGAGCTATCCGGCGATCGCGCTCGCCGGCGACGGGGACGTGGTGACGAGCTGGACCGGGCCGGGAGGCAACGCGGCGACGCGGACCGGCGCCTTCGGCAGCGCCTTCTCCGGGCCGGCCTCCCAGTTCGACACCGGCGGCGGCACCACGGGCGTCGCGGCCGCGGCCGGCGGCCATGCCGTCGTCGTCTACGCCAACAACGCCAACACGACGCTCTACGCCAGCTCCCGGGCGCCGGGCGGCGGGTTCGACGCCCCGGTGCCGGTGGCCCCGGGGGTGGCCGCGTACTACGCCAACTACCTCGTGACCCCCGTCGCGATGGACGCCGCGGGCGACGCCGCGGCCACGTGGCAGGGCGCGGCCAACACGGTCGGCGTCAGCCTCCTGGACGTCACGCCGCCCGAGCTGCGCTCGCTGGCCGTGCCCGCCGCCGGGACCGCCGGGACCGCCGCGGCGTTCGCCGTCGATCCCGCCGACGCGTTCTCGGCGATCGCCTCGACGTCGTGGTCGTTCGGCGACGGCACGCCGGCCGCGAGCGGGACGAGCGTGCAGCACGCGTTCGCCGCGGCGGGCAGCTACGACGTGACGGTCACGAGCACCGATGTCGAGGGCAACACGGCGAGCGCGACGCGGACGGTGGCGGTCGCGGCCGCGCCGGTCGTCCCGCCGCCGATCGTCAAGGGACCGCCGCCCGTCACGGCCACGGTGCGCTGCGCGGTCCCCTCGCTCAAGGACCTCACGAGCGCGCGGGCCAAGGCGAAGCTCGTGCGCGCGCACTGCACGCTCGGCAAGGTCACGACGCCCAAGCGGCTGAAGCACGAGAAGGGGCTCGTCGTGCGCAGCCAGTCCCGCAAGGCCGGGACCCGCACGACCCGCGGCGCGAAGGTGAACGTCACGCTGGGGACCAGGCCGAAGCCGAAGAAGGCCAAGAAGAAGTCCAGCGGCCGGTAACGTGCCGCGGCGTGCCGACCGTCGACGACGTCCCCGCCCGCCTGCTGCTCGGCTCCGGCCCCTCGCCGGTGCCCGAGCGGATCCTGACCGCGCTCGCCCATCCGACGGTCGGGCATCTGGATCCGGCCTTCGGCGCGTTGCAGGACGACGTCGCCGCGCTGCTGCGGGCGACGATGAGGACCTCCAACAAGGTCACGTTCCCGCTGAGCGCGACGGGCAGCGGCGGGATGCAGGCGATGGTGGACACCTTGATCGCCCCGGGCGAACGCGTCGTCGTGGGCGTGCACGGCGCCTTCGGCGGGCGGATGGCGGATGCGCTGGGCCGCGCGGGCGCGGACGTGGTGAAGGTCGAGGCCGAGTGGGGGCGCGCGCTCGATCGCGACGCGCTGATCTCCGCGGCCGCCGATCCCTCCACGCGCGCGCTGTTCGTCGTCCACGGCGAGACCTCGACCGGCGTCGCCCAGCCGCTCGACGGCCTGGCCGACGCGATCCACGCGCACGACGGGCTCTTCCTGGTCGACTGCGTCACCTCGCTCGCCGGCCATCCGCTGGACCTCGACGCGGCAGGCGTCGACGCCGCGTTCTCGGGCACGCAGAAGTGCCTCAACGTTCCGCCCGGCCTGGCGCCGTTCACGGTCGGCGACCGCGGGCTCACCCGCTTGCAGCGGCGCTCCTGGTACTTCGACCTCCAGGCGATGGTCGACTACTGGTTCGCCGACGGGCCGCGCGCCTACCACCACACGGCGCCGATCAACATGATCTACGCGCTGCACGAGGGGCTGCGGATCGTCGAGGAGGAGGGGCTCGAGGCGCGCTGGGCACGGCATGCGCGAGCCCACGAGGCGCTGCGCTCCGCCTTCTCCGTGCTGGGCTTCGAGCGCTTCGCGCCGGACGGCGAGCAGCTCCACTCGCTGCTGGCGGTGAGCGTCCCTGAGGGGATCGACGAGGCCGCCGTCCGCGGCGCGCTGCTGCGCGAGGACGGCATCGAGGTCAGCGGCGGGCTCGGCCCGTTCGCGGGCCGCGCGTGGCGGATCGGCGTGATGGGCGCGGGCGCGAACCCGGAGCCGCAGGAGCGGCTGGTCCGGGCGACCGCGCAGAAGCTGTCCCGCCCACCCGGGGACGAGCAAGCCGCCGTCCGCGCGCTCGAGGAGGGCTGGGCGGCATGAGCGACCCCTATGACTTCTCCGAGGTCACCGACCACCTCGACCCGGCGCTGTTCGCCGACCTGCTCGCGGGCTACTGCCTCGAGGTCTGGCCCGACCAGCAGATCCTGGTCCGCTCGACCACGCTCGCGCAGCCGCTGCTGCTCGAGCTCCAGCGCGCGATCCTCGAGCGCGACGCCTGGTGCTTCATGCGCGTCGAGCTCCCCGGCGAGGCCCGTGGCTTCTACGACCATGCGCGCGAGCGCCATCTCGACCAGTACCCGGCGCTCGCCTACGAGGAGGCGCGCAAGATCGACGCGACGCTCGGGATCCAGGCGCCGGACGACGTCCACGCGCTCTCCGGCGTCGACCCGGAGCTGATCGCGCGCTCCTCGGGCGGCCGCCGCGACGTGCGCGAGCAGATGCTCAAGAAGCGCTGGTGCTCGACGCTCTGGCCGACGCCCGCCAACGCCGCGCTCGCCGGGCTGTCCCTGGAGGACTTCTCCCGCTTCGTCGCCGGCGCGCTCTTCCTCGACCGCCCGGATCCCGTCGGCGGCTGGGACGAGCTGCGCCGCTTCCAGGACGCGCTGATCCGCCGGCTCGCCGGCGTGAAGGAGCTGCGCATCGAGGCCGAGGGCACCGACCTGCGACTGCAGGTCGGCAAGCGCACGTGGGTCAACAGCGACGGCAAGCGCAACATGCCCTCGGGCGAGGTCTTCACGGGCCCGCACGAGACGTCGGCCACCGGCAAACTCCGCTTCACGATCCCGTCCTCGCCGTCCGGCGTGGACGTCCGCGGCGTCGAGCTCGAGTTCCGCGACGGCGAGGTCATGTCCGCGACCGCCGAGCACGGCGACGAGTACCTCCAACGCGCCCTCGCCACCGACGACGGCGCCCGTCGCCTCGGCGAGGTCGGCATCGGCACCAACTACGGCATCGACCGCGCGATCGGGGCGATCCTCTTCGACGAGAAGATCGGCGGCACCGTTCATGTAGCCCTTGGCCGGTCTTATCCGGAGACGGGCGGGAAGAACGTCTCCGCGCTGCACTGGGATCTGATCTGCGACCTGCGGCAGGGCGGGCGGTTGACGGCCGACGGGGTGACCATCCAGGAGGATGGGCACTTCACGTTGTAGGCCGCCAGGCACACAAGCCCGTCACGGGCGCGTGGGCACCCGGCAGAGATCGCACACCTCAAGGGGCGTCGGAAGGTTGACGGCTTCACATCCCGGGTTGCGGCACTTCAGCGGCGTCGCTGGCGGTCGAAGCTGCTGCTGCACGTGCTTGGTGGCGCCCGCGAAGAGATAGATGTACAAGAACAGGTTCGACGGCTCGGAGAGGTCCAGCGATGCGAGCGGGATGTTGGTCGAGAACGCGAGCATCCCGTCGATCTCGCGCCCCGAGGGATCGAACATCGACTGATAGCTGAAGGATCCTGCCAGCATCTGGCCGTGCTCGCGCAACAGCGTGGGCACGTCGATGACGGCAATGGGCATGAGCACGGACTTCAGCAGGAGCATCTCGAAGCTCGGCTTGATCACCTCGTTGAAGGCGTAGACCGTCGGCAGCTCGCTCTCGTTCTCATCCACGACATCGAAGCGCAACATGCCGTCGCCGATCAGCTCTCCACCGATCGCGCGCGACTTCTCGCAGAGCTCTTGCCAGGTCGCCATCATGGTCCCTTCATCACGGAGTAGAACATCAACACGGACCACCTCTCGCCTCAGCCGGCAGCCGACCCGCTCGCCCGCCGGCACTCGTGCAGCCTTCCTTTGATCAGTCCGGAGCGCAAGTCGCGCACGTCCACCCGGCCATCGTTCACAGGACGATCTGCAAGTTCCCGGCGCGCGCGCAGTACCGTGCTCTCCCGATGACCCGCCGCACGAAGATCGTCGCCACCATCGGGCCTGCCTCGGCCCATCCCGAAGTGCTCGTCCGGATGATCGAGGCGGGGATGGACGTGGCGCGGCTCAACTTCAGCCATGGCTCGCACGAGCAGCATGCCGAGACGGCCCAACTCGTACGTGATGCGGCGGGGCGGGCCGGGCGGCCGGTGGCGCTGTTGCAGGACCTGCCGGGGCCGAAGCTGCGGATCGGGCCGCTGGTCGAGGGCACGGTCGAGCTGAAGGTCGGCGACAAGGTCGTCTTCGAGTGCGGTCGCGACGACGGGCCCGGCGACGCGCGGCGGATGACGATCGGCTGGGAAGGGCTCCCGCGCGCGATCGACCCGGGGGAAGTGCTGTATCTCGCCGACGGCTCGGTGCGCCTGCGCGCGACCGCGGTGCGGATCGAGCAGCTGGAGGTCGAGGCCGAGGTCGAGGTCGGCGGGACGGTCGCGAGCCGCCAGGGCCTCAACATCCCCGGCCCCGCCGACGAGCTGCCCTCCGTCCCCGAGGAGGACTTCGCCCACCTCGAGGCCGGCCGGCGCATCGGGGTCGACATGGTGGCCTTGAGCTTCGTCCGCCGCCCCGAGGACGTCCTGACCGTCCGCGAGCACACGCGCGTCCCGCTGATCGCGAAGATCGAGAAGCCGCAGGCCGTCGAGCAGGCGGAGGAGATCGTCCGCGTCGCCGACTGCATCATGGTCGCGCGCGGGGACCTCGGCATCGAGCTCCCGATCGAGGAGGTGCCGATCGTCCAGAAGAAGCTGATCGCCCTCGCCGGCGCGCACGCGCGGCCGGTCATCACCGCCACGCAGATGCTCGACTCGATGGTCACCTCCTCGCGCCCGACGCGCGCCGAGGTCGCCGACGTCGCCAACGCGATCCTCGACGGCACCGACGCCATCATGTTGAGCCAGGAGTCCGCGGTCGGCGCCCACCCGGTCGGCGCGATCGCGATGATGGCGGCGATCGCGATCCACACCGAGAAGCACGCGCCCTACCAGCACTGGCTCGAGACGCGCGTCAAGCGCGACCATCGCGACCCGTCCTACACGGTCGCCCACGCCGCCTGCCAGGCCGCGCGCGAGCTCGACCTCGACGCCCTCGTCGTCCCCACGCTCTCCGGCCGCTCCGCCCGGCTGATCTCCGCCCACCGCCCCGACGTCCCGATCTACGCGCTCTCCCCCGGCCGCGAGACCGTCCGCCGCTGCGGGCTGATGTGGGGCGTCCGCGGCGCGTCGATGAAGCGCCACGAGGTGACCGAGGAGCTGATCGCCGACGCGTGCGCGCGCGTGGTCGAGCTCGGCTGGTGCCGCCCGGGGAAGCGCGTCGGCGTGACCGCCGGCCTGCCGTCCGGCCGCCCGGGCACCACGAGCCTGTTCCAGGTCCAGGAGCTCATGGACCCGTCGCAGACGATCCTGCGGCGGCGCGACTAGGGCGCAGGCGTCGCGGGCGCCTCGGGGGCTCCCTG
>JAOPZG010000579.1 GCA_025964215.1 Conexibacter sp. | reverse complement strand
GGTCGGCTCGCCGACCAGGAAGGCGCGCGCGATCTCGCCGGTGCTCAGGCCACCGAGCGTCCGCAGCGTGAGCGCGAACTGCGCGTCGGTCGCCAGCGCCGGGTGGCAGCAGGTGAAGAGCAGCTCGAGGCGCTCGTCGGGGAAGGTGGGGGACAGGCCGTCCATGGGCTCCTCGAACGCCGCGGGCCGCTCCAGCAGGCGCGTCTTCTCGGCCAGCGTGCGGCTCCGGCGGATGCGGTCGATCGCGCGGTTGCGCGCCGTCGTGATCAGCCACGCGCCCGGGTCGCTCGGGACGCCGTCGCGCGCCCAGCGCTCGGCGGCGATCGCGAAGGCCTCCTGCGCGGCCTCCTCGGCGAGGTCGAAGTCGCCGAGGAAGCCGATCAGGGTCGCCAGGACGCGACCCCACTGCTCGCGGAAGGCCTGCTCGAGCGGTGCTACCACGTGCTCTCCGCGATGGGCCGCACCTCGATCGCCCCGCCCATGGCCGCGGCGGGGATCCGCGCGGCGAGTGCAATCGCCGCGTCGAGGTCGTCGGCCTCCAGGATCAGGTAGCCGGCGACGGCCTCCTTGAGCTCGACGAACGGCCCGTCGGTCGTGAGCGTCCGGCCGTCCTGCACCCGGACCGTCGTCGCCAGCTCCGGCGGCTCGAGCGCGAGCCCGCACGTGACGCCCGGCTCCTCGTTGACCGCCTCGTACGCCGCGTAGACCGCGCCCTGCTCGGCCTCGGAGAGCGCGTTCCACGACGCGTCGCGCGGCGTCGGCGTGGTGCCCTGGTGGATCAACAGCAAGTACTTCATGAGGGTCCTCCTCGAGTGGTTGGTCGCAGGGAGACGAACGGGCGACGCGGATATCGACAGCAGCGTGACGAATCCAGCTGGCGCGGGCCAGGAAGGCCGTCCGGCAGGCTTTGCCGACCTGGCTCTGGCAGCGCCACCGGCGAGCACGTAGACCTTCTCAGCGTGATCGCCAAGGCCGAGCCGCAGGAGCACATGCGCCGCAAGCGCGACGCCTACTGGGCCGATCTGGTCGGTGGCGTCACGGGGCGCTACAAGACCGAGCAGGTCGCCCGGCTCCTCGAAGGGCATCAGCTTCCGGAGGACTCGGCGGTCGTCGACGTCGGCGCCGGCACGAGCGGCCTGGGCGACATGGTCGCCGAGCTGGGCGGCGCCGCGCGCATCATCCGCGTCGACTACGACGAGGGGATCGTCGCGACCGGCCGCGCCGCCGAGACCGACCCGGCCGTCGAGTGGCGCGTCGCCGACGCCCGCGACCTCGCGTCGTGGAGCGACCGCGTCGGCGCGGTCACGTACTTCGACATCCTGCACGAGCTCTACTCGTTCGTCGGCCGCGAGGGCGAGAACCCGGCGGTCGACCACGCGCGCGGCCGAGCCGCCGTCGAGGAGGCGCTCAGCGCCGCGGCGAAGCTGCTCGCGCCCGGCGGCGTGCTCGTCATCACCGACGACGTCCTGCCCGAGGAGGAGGTCACCGTCGGCGTCGCGTGCCTGCGCACCGAGATCGCCGAGCTCGTGCGCCGGATCGAGGGCGAGTACCGCTCGCGGCCGCTCGAGATCCGCTGGCTCGACGACCACACCTTCGAGCTCCCGGCGCGCACGTTCATCACGCTGCTCACCCACTACAACAAGCCCAAGGTGGGCGACGAGGCCCGCTGGTCGGTGGAGCAGATGGAGGTCCACGAGTACATGAAGGTCTCGGAGTACGAGTCCTTCCTGCGCTCCGCCGGCCTGACGCCGCGGATCGCCGCCGGCACGCCGCCGGAGGCGCTCGCCGAGTGGCGCGCGGACTTCGAGGTCCTCTCCGGCCTCGACGACTTCCCGCTCAAGCGGGTCGCGGTGGTGGCGGTCAAGTGAGCCTGCTCCAGCCGTCCGCCCCGCCACGCCGGCGCGGGCGCTTCGCCCGCCGCGCGCGCGTCCTGCACGGCACCGCGCGCGACGCCCGCGTCCCGTTCGCGCTGCACCGCTCGGTCTCGGTGATCGTCCCGGCCTACAACACCGCGCCCGTGCTGCCCGAGGTGCTCTCGGCGCTCGTGCACCGCACCGGCGGCGCGGTCGCCGAAGTCATCGTCATCGACAACGCGAGCACCGACGGGACGGCGGACGTCGTCCGCGAGCTGATGGCCTCCGACCCGCTGATCGGCGTCACGGTCCGGCTGCTGGAGAACCCGGAGAACCTCGGCTACGGCGGCTCGATCAAGCGCGGCTTCGCCGAGCTCGTCCCCAGCGCGCCGTTCGTCGCGGTCATCCACTCCGACCAGCAGTGCGAGGCGGCGGCGACGCTGATCGACATGGCGGCGGCCTTCGCCCTGGAGCCCGAGCCGGACGTCGTGCTCGCCTCGCGCTTCCGCGACGGCTCGGTCACCGACGAGTACAACCTGGCCCGCCGGTTGGCCAATCACTTCTTCAACGCGTTCACGCGGACGATCTCCGGGCTGCGGATGTCCGACGCCGGGACGGGGATCATGCTGGCCCGCGCCGGCGCGATCGACCGGATGCCGTTCATGCAGCTGACCAGCGGCTACCAGTTCCACCCGCAGCTGAACCTCCTGATCTACGGGGACCCGGAGCTCGTCGTCGCCGAGGTCCCGCTCTGCTGGCGCGACGCGACGGTCGGCGTGCGCTTCAGCCTCGCCGGCTACGCGCTGACGCTGACGCGGATGCTGCTGACCTTCGCCTGGCAGCGCCGCGTGCGGCGGCGGCCGATCGGCGAGGCCGTCGTGGCGACCTCGCGCCGCGCGCTCTAGGCCCTCCGCGCCGGTCCGGCCAACCGGCGACCCGGACTCCTGGCCTCGTCGCACGGCGCCGCCGGGCTACGGTGTGCCTATCGGAGAACCCAGGACCCCAGGAGAGCTTCATGGCTGACTACGCGGTCGTCGATCCGGCGACGGGCGAGACGATCAAGGAATACCCGACGATCAGCGACGAGCAGCTGGACGCGGCGATCGGCCGCGCCCACGCGGCGCACGACGGGTGGAGCAGGAGCAGCACGGTCGCCGAGCGCGCGGCGCTGATCCGCAAGGTCGCAGAGCTGCACACCGAGCGCCGGCAGCAGCTCGGCGAGATCATCTCGCGCGAG
This sequence comes from Conexibacter sp., assembly GCA_025964215.1. Classification (GTDB taxonomy): domain Bacteria; phylum Actinomycetota; class Thermoleophilia; order Solirubrobacterales; family Solirubrobacteraceae; genus Baekduia. The sequence continues at coordinate 2,897 of JAOPZG010000579.1, read as the reverse complement.
ATGGGCAAGCCGATCGGGCAGGCCACCGGCGAGGTCGACTTCAGCGCGGCGATCTACGAGTACTACGCCGACAACGCGGAGTCCCTGCTGGCCGACGAGAAGATCGACCTGCTGGAGGGCGAGGGCTCGGCCTTCATCCGCCGCAGCTCGCTCGGCGTGTTGTTGGGGATCATGCCCTGGAACTACCCCTACTACCAGGTGGCGCGCTTCGCGGGCCCGAACCTGGTGATCGGGAACACGATCCTGCTCAAGCACGCGCCGCAGTGCCCGGAGTCGGCCGAGGCGATCGAGCAGATCTACCACGACGCCGGCTTCCCGGCCGACGCCTACATCAACATCTACGCGACCAACGACCAGATCGCGACGACGATCGCCGATCCGCGCGTGCAGGCCGTGTCGCTGACCGGCTCCGGCCGTGCGGGCGCGGCGGTCGCCGAGATCGCGGGCCGCAACCTCAAGAAGGTCGTGCTCGAGCTCGGCGGCTCGGACCCGTTCCTGGTCCTCGGCACCGACGACCTCGACGCGGTCGTCGAGTCCGCGGTCGGCGGGCGGTTGGAGAACGGCGGCCAGGCGTGCAACGCGGCCAAGCGCTTCATCGTGGTCGACGAGTTGTACGAGTCGTTCCTGGAGAAGTTCACCACGGCGCTGACCGCGGTGGAGCCGGGCGACCCGAAGGTCGAGGGCACGACGCTCGGCCCGCTCTCCTCGGCCGGCGCGACCGACCGCCTGGAGGACCAGGTCAAGCGCGCCACCGACCAGGGCGCGACGCTCGTCGCCGGCGGCGGGCGGGACGGCAACTTCTTCAAGACGACCGTCCTGACCGGCATCACCCCGGACAACGACGCCTACAAGGAGGAGTTCTTCGGGCCCGTCGCGTCGGTCTACAAGGTCGGCTCCGAGGACGAGGCGATCACGCTCGCCAACGACACGCCCTACGGCCTGGGCTCCTACGTGTTCACCAACGACTCGGAGCAGGCGCTGCGGGTCGCCGACAAGATCGAGGCCGGCATGGTGTTCATCAACGCCGTCGGCGCCGAGGGCGTCGAGCTGCCGTTCGGCGGCGTCAAGGGCTCCGGCTTCGGCCGCGAGCTCGGGCGCTTCGGGGCGGACGAGTTCGTGAACAAGAAGCTCATCCGCGTCGCCGGCTGAGATCCGGTGAGCCGGCCCGCGCGCGCAGGCTGCGTGCGCGGGCCGGTATCTACGCCCGGTGCTGGCGCTCGCCGTCGCGACGGCCTACGTGCAGCGCGCGCCTGCGCGGGCAGCTCTCGAACCTGATCGGGATCCGCTGACGCCCGCGGCTTCAGGTCCCCGCGCCCGGGGCCGATCACCCGGCTATGCCCGCGCTGTCTGCGAACGTCTCCATGTGGAACGAGGCCTACGACTGGTCCCAGCAGGGCGACGAGTGGTCGGACGCGTGGGGCGGGGTCTCCTACCAGTGGTGGGTGACGCTGCTCGCGCGGATCCAGGGCTACGTCCCGGCCGGGCGGATCCTCGAGATCGCGCCGGGCTACGGGCGCTGGACGCACTACCTGCGCGACCTCTGCGACGAGCTCGTCGCGGTCGACATCGCCGAGACCGCGATCGCCCACTGCCGCACGCGCTTCGCCGGCGACGAGCACGTGAGCTTCCACGTCAACGACGGCACCTCGCTGGCGATCGCCGCGGACCGCTCGATCGACCTCGTCTTCAGCTTCGACTCGCTCGTGCACGCCGAGCACGACGTGCTCGCCGGCTACCTGAAGGAGTTCGCGCGCGTGCTGTCCGAGGACGGCGTCGCGTTCATCCACCACTCCAACATGGGGTCCTACGAGCCGGGCACCTACGACCCGCACAACATCCACTGGCGCGCGACGACGGTCTCGGCAGCGCTCGTCGAGCGCTACGCCCAGGCCGAGGGCCTGCGCTGCGTCAGCCAGGAGACGGTCGCCTGGGGCAACGACACGTTGTTGAACGACTGCTTCACGGTGATCACGCGCGCGGGCTCGCGCTGGGACCGCGAGAACCAGGTCGCCGAGAACTTCAACTACAGCGCCCACGAGATGGCGACCGCGAAGCGGATCTCCGCGCTCTACCCGCCGGCACGGCCGTCGCTGGCGTTCGGCGCGCGGGAGCGGGCCGGCGCAGGGCACGCGGCGGCGCTGAAGCTCGCCGAGTCCGGCGACACCGACGCCGCGCACGCGCTCCTGCAGGAGTCGGTGCGCGCGCAGCTCGACCCCGTCGCGCTCAACGACCTCGCCGTCCTCGCCCATCAGTCGGGCGATCCCGAGGGCGCGCTCACGCTGCTCGAGGCGCTCGTCCTGCTGCACCCGCAGCACGCCGCGGCGCGCGAGAACCTCGCGGCGCTGCGCGCCTCGTAGCTACCCCGTGGCGAGCGAGGCGATGACCTTGCCTTGGTCGTCGCGCCCGTAGATCACCGTGTCGGGCTGCGTGTTCGTGTCGATCGGCAGGAGCGGGATCGCCGGGACCACCGCGACGGGCCCGGAGCGCGTGATCTCCCGGCTGCCGACGAGCGCGTGGAGCGTCTTGGCGCCGGTGCCGGCGAGGACCAGGTACGGGAGCTTGTCGAGCTCGACGTAGGTGCCCGCGACGACGTCGCCCTCCGTGTTGGAGCCCGCGAGCCCGGCGTCGCCGAAGCCGAGCAGCTGCGCGCCCTCCTTCGGATCGCGGTTGACCTGGTTGCGGCCGCCCTGCTTGCCGTAGCCGAGCGCGACGCTCTCGGCGGAGCCGCGGCCCTGGGCGACGACCGCGGCGTGCGGGCGGCCCGGGAGCCTGCCGGTCCAGACGACCTGGAGCCCCTGGAGCTTGCGCAGGTCCTGGGTCTGGGGCGCGGCCTTCGCCGCGTCGGCCAGCGCGCGCTGGCCCTCCTGGGCGGCGAGGTAGAGCGCCCGCGCGCCGCC
>JAOPZG010000570.1 GCA_025964215.1 Conexibacter sp. | reverse complement strand
GCCCGGCGCCGAGCACCGAGGCCTCGGGCGTGTCGAACGCGTAGAGCGGTGCGCGCGGCGCGGCGCCCTCCTGGCGGTCCGGACCGCGCTCGGTCAGCTCGACGGCCTCGAGGTCGCCGGTCGGATCGGTCAGCGCGAAGCGCGACCCCGCCGGGTGGTGGACGGCGTCGTCGGGGCCGAGCCGGGTCGACGTCCCGTCGGCCTCCAGGACCGTCACCGAGCCACGCCGCACGTAGATCATGTGGAACGGGACGCCGGGGTCGCGCACGACGTCGGAGCCCTCGCCGTCGCCGACGCGCAGCGCCGAGGCGCCGAACATGCCCGACGACGACTCCTCCAGCCCGAGCGGGCGGGCCTCCAGGCCGGGCCAGGCCGAGGGGCTCCAAGCGCCCTCGTCCTGCCCGACGTAGCGGGCCTGGATCGACTCCAGCTCGGCCTCGGAGTAGCGGTTCGGCGTGCTCATCGCGATACCGCCACGCGCGTCTCGCTGAGCTCCAGCAGCGGCGCGAGCCGCGAGACGTCGGGCTCGAAGGCCGTGCCCAGCTCGGCGAACGTGTCGACGATCGCGTCGTTGAGCGGCGTCTCGATGCCGAGCCGCCGGCCCTCGGAGGCGACGAAGCCGTTGAGCTGGTCGACCTCGCTGCGGCGCTGCTTGCGCACGTCCTGCAGCATCGACGGCCAGCCGTTGCCGCGGACCGCCGCGCCGTCGCCGATCGTCGCCATGACCTCGGCGAGGCCCTCGCCGCGCGAGGCGGCGACGATCCGCTCGGGCTCGATCCGGAAGACCGCCTCGACCTCGTGGCCCGACGCGCGGCCGACCGAGATCGCCTCGGCCCCGAGGCAGACGCCGATCTGCTGGGTGTGCGGGTTGGAGCGCACGTCGGCGGCGCCCAGCCCGCTGACCGCGGCCAGCGGGTTGACCATGCAGTTGAGCGCGAGCTTGGACCAGCGCTCGCCCCAGAGGTTGGAGGTCACGACGCCGGGCGCGACGCTGGAGAAGATCTCCACCAGCCGGCGCGCGCGCTCGGTCTCTGCGCCGTCGAGCTCGCCGATCTTGAAGCCGAGGCTGTCGGAGTCGGTCTTCATCGCGGCGCCGGGGCCGTCCATCGCGACGCCGATCAGCGTCACGCAGCCCATCGTGCGCCGCTCGCCCACGATCGCCGCCACGCGCGGGTCGTTGATCCCGTTCTGCAGCGTGACCACGACGCCGTCGTCGGCGAGGTAGCGGGCGGCGAGCGTCGTCGCCCAGTCGGTGTCATAGGACTTGACCGCGAGCAGCACGACGTCGAAGGGCACGGTCACCGACTGCAGCTGGTGGATGTGCAGCGCCGGCACCGCGACCTGGCGGTCGCCGCAGGTCCCGCTGAGCCCGAGGCCGTTGGCCTGGATCAGCTCGACGTTCTCAGGCCACTGGTCGATCAGCGTCACGTCATGGCCGCCGTCGGCCAGCAGGCCGCCGACGACCGAGCCGACCGCCCCGACGCCGAGCACGGCGATCCGGGGCGAGGCTCCGAGGGTCCTGGTTGCGCCGCTCATCGCTCAGCCCTTCTTGCCGGGGACGTTGATGGTCGAGACCGAGCCGCCGTCGATGACCAGCTCGGTCGCGGTCGTGTAGCTGCTCTCGTCGGAGGCGAGGTAGACGGCCGCCCAGGCGACCTCCTCCGGCTCGGCCAGCCGCTGGATCGGGAAGCCGGTCGCGATGAACTCGGCCATCTCCATGAAGTCCTGCTCGACGAGGCCGGGCGTGCGGATCGGGCCCGGGTGGATCGAGTTCGCGCGGATGCCCTCGGCCGCGTAGGCGACGGCGATGTGGCGGGTGACCGCGGTCAGGCCGGCCTTGGCCGCCTGGTAGGAGACCTGCGCCGGCAGCGACATCTCGTTGCCGTTGGAGGAGGAGATCGTCACGAACGTGCCGTCGCGGCGCTCGCGCATGGTCGGCAGGACCGCGCGGAAGCCGTGGAACGGGCCGTTGAGGTTGACGTCGATGTTGCGGCTCCACTCTTCCCAGGAGACGTCGGCGATCGCCGGCTGGCTGTAGATGAAGGCGTTGTTGACGAGGACGTTGCAGGGCCCGAGCTCGCGCTCGCAGCGCTCCACCGCCGCCGTCCACTCGTCGGGGCTCGTCACGTCGAGGTGCTGGTAGGCGGCCGTGCCGCCGGCCTCGCGGATCGCCGCGGCGACCGCCTCGCCCTCGTCGTCGCGCACGTCGGTCAGCAGGACCTTTGCGCCCTCGCCCGCGTAGAGCTCCGCGATCGAGGCGCCGAGCCCGCGCGCGGCCCCGGTCACGATCGCCACCTTGCCCTCGAGGCGGTCGCCTCCGGCCTTCGAACCGTTGTCAGCCACGTTGCTCCTCCTGGCGGCCTGAACGCCGCCGTCGACCCGTTAATCCTCGCTTCTATACATATCATATCCAGCCTCTGCGAAAGCGCAGCGAGAAGCGCGCGCCGCCCGTGGGGCGACGCGCGCTCGGGGTCCTGCTCTGCGGGAGGGGCGGGCTACTGGATCCAGCGCACGGGGCGCGAGATCACGTCGGCGAAGCGGCGGTGCCAGTACGTGTTGGCCTCGACGAGGTGCTCGCGCATGGCCAGCTCGGCCTTGTCCGCGTCGTGGGCCCGCAGCGCGTCGATGACGAGCTGGTGGGAGTCGGCGATGGCGAGGATCTGCTTGCGCGGGTAGCCGATGCCGACCGAGCGGCCGTCGCCGATGGTGAGGATGGTCTCCGAGAAGATCCGCAGCACGACGCTGCCCGACTCCTCGGCGATGATCGAGTGGAAGCGGCGGTTGGACGCCGACATGACGTCCTCGTCGCCGGCCGACTGGCGCATCGTGTCGTTGAGCTCCTGGAGCGCGTCGATCGCCTCCTCGGAGATGCCGGCGGCGGCCGACCGGGCCACGGTCGGCTCCAGCCACAGCCGGGCGTCCATGACCTCCTTGAAGGTCGCCGACTCGAACTGCAGGATCAGCGTGAGCGCCTCGGTGAGGTCGCTCGGGCGCGGACGGCGCACGACGGGGCCGCCGCCGGGACCGGACCGGATCGTCAGCACGCCGCGCGTCTCGAGCAGCCGCAGGGCCTCGCGCATGGTCGTGCGCCCCACGCCGAGCGACTCCGCCATCACGCGCTCGGTCGGCAGCATCGTGCCTTCTTCCATGGCGGCATCGGCGATCTGCGCGGCGAGGTCCCGTGCGACGATCTCCGAGGTCTTGGGGTTGCGCGCGCGAGAGCCCAGCGTCAGGGACGCCCGCTCGGGCAGCTTGCGCTCGGCCTTGACCGTGGGTCGCTCTGCCTTGGGCGCGGTCTTCTTCGGTGGCATCAGTCGGTACTATACGTCGGGCGGCGGCCGAAAAGCCATGCTCGCATCCGCCAGTCCAATTGCGCTTACTGGTGACCGTCGGACACCGTGATCAGCGGGGCCTGCTCGGCGTCGGGGACCAGCTCCTCCGCCCCCGCCGCCATCGCGAAGCCGAACATCCGCCCGTGGAAGTCGTCGGGGCCCTCGGGGAAGATCAGCTCGTCGCGCGCGGTGATCTCCTCCAGGTGCTCGGTGAAGTCCTCGGCCGTCATGTCGAGCTTGGTGAACCCGCTGGTCTCGGCGATCAGGACCTCGGCCATGTGGGGCCCGAAGGCCTCGAAGATCCGGCCGGTCGCCGTGCAGTCCTGGTGCAGGAGCGAGACCGCCGCGGCGGCGGGGAGCTCCGGCTTCATGTAGCGCTGGAACCACGCGTGGAGGTTCGGCGTGTCCTTCATCCAGTCCATCATCCGCGTCGCCGCGGCGACGGCCAGGGCGTTGACGCGGATGCCGGCGTCGGCGCCCTCGCTCGCCGCACAGCGCATCAGGCCGACGAGCCCGACCTTCGCGGCCGCGTAGCCCACCAGCGTCGGCACGCCGTAGAGCCCGGCCCCCGACGTGATGTACACGATGCTCCCGCCGCGCTCGGCGAGATGCGGCCACGCCTGCTGGGTGAGGTTGAACCCGCCGTGGAGGTGGACGCGCAGGACCTCGTCGAACGAGGGCTCCTCGGTCTCGGCGATCGGCGTGAAGCGCGCGATCCCCGCGTTGTGGACGATGCCGTCGAGGCGGCCGTAGGCGTCGACCGCCGCGGCGATCAGCGACGCGCAGCCCTCTGCCGTGGACACGTCGTCGCCGTTGGCGACCGCCTCGCCGCCCGCGGCGCGGAGCTGCTGGGCCATCTGCTCGGCGGGCTCGCCGTTGGCGCCCTCCCCGAACATGTCGCCGCCGAGGTCGTTGACCACGACCCTGGCGCCGCGGCTCGCGAGCTCGGCGGCGTGGGCGGCGCCCATCCCGCGTCCCGCGCCGGTGACCACGATGACCCGCCCGTCGAACTTCAGCCTGTCCATTGCGATCCCTCGTTCGTAGTGGTGCTCTGACCCGTCATGCCGCGCTCACGCCCCGCCGTCAGCCGGCGCGCCGAGCCCCTCGAAGAGCTTCGTCAGGTTGGGGTAGCCGACCGTGCGGTGGCCGCCGTCGACCAGGAGGTTCACGCCCGTGATCCACGACGCCTCGTCGCTGGCCAGGAACAGCGCGGCGGACGCGACGTCGTCGACCTCCCCCGTGCGGCCGAGCGGCGCGTACTCCATGTAGGCGTCCATCACCGCCGGGATCGACCGCATGTACTCGGTCATCGGCGTGGCGATCAGGCCCGGCGCGATCGCGTTGGAGCGGATCCCGTGCTCGCCGAGCTCCAGCGCCGCGTTCTGGACGACCATCGCCGCGGCGGCCTTGGCCGCGTTGTAGACGGTGACGCCGTGGACGGGCGTGACCGAGTTGATGGAGGTGATGGTCACCAGCGCCCCGGGCGTGCCCTGGCGGATCATCTGCCGCGCCTCGTGCTTGATGGAGAGGAAGACGCCGCGGGCGGTCACGCCCATGACGCGATCCCAGTCCTCGACGTCGAGGTCGACGAGCAGCCCGTCCTTGACCGCGCCGGCGCAGTTGAAGCCGAGGTCCAGCGGGCCGGCCCAGTCGACGGCGGCGGCGACCAGCGCCTCGACGTCGGCCTCGCGACCGACGTCGGTCGCGACGCCGGCCACGGCGTCGCCGAGCTCGCCGCCGACCGCCGCCATCGCGTCGGCGTCGAGGTCGCCGATCATCACGCGGGCGCCGTCGGCGACGAGCCGGCGGACGATCTGCAGGCCGATCCCGGAGGCGCCGCCGGTGACGACGGCGACCTTCCCCTCGAAGCGTGCGGTGGAAGCGGCGGGGGTCATCGGGCTCCGATCTCGGGGGCGGCACCGTTCAGGTGCCGGTGGAAGAACGCGGCGGCGATCCCCATCGCCTCGGCCAGCCCCTCGCCCTCGTAGAGGCCGAACGAGTCGTAGTCGAGCAGGACCATCTCCTTGGGCTCGCCCGCGCGCTTGTACGCGTCCTGGACGTGGGTGAGCAGGTGGACCTCGTCGTGCCCGCTGTTGGTGACGATCAGCAGCGGCCGCGGCGCGATCATGTCGATCACGTCGGTGGGGTTGAAGTCGATGATGCGCTCGATCGACTCCAGCAGCAGCATCGGGTCCCAGGTCTCCATCTGCCCGGGGTTGCGCACCGGGTTGGGGTCGGCCGGGTCGGGGGCGAAGCCGGGCGGGAGCATCACCGGGATGACGGCCATGCCCTCGGGGCTCGCGTACGGCACGCGCGCGCCCTCCTCGCCGGCGTCGCGGCGCTCGCGGTCCTCCTCGAGCGCGGTCAGCAGCTGCTCCCAGGCGAAGCCGGAGCGCAGCTCGCGGATCCAGCGCCGGCCGTCGACCGTCGGGCTCTGGGCCACGACCGCCTTGACGCGGCGGTCGAGCGCCGCGGTGTGGAGCACGACGCCGCCGGCGAAGCTGACGCCCCAGATGCCGATCCGCTCGGCGTCGACCTCCGGCCGCCGGCGCAGGTAGCTGATCGCGCTGCGGAAGTCGTCGACCTCGCGGCGCGGGAACATCGCGCGGCGGGGCTCGCCGTCGCTGAGCCCGAAGCTGCGGTAGTCGATCGACAGCACCACCAGCCCGGCCTCGCAGAGGTGGCGCGCCGGACCGACGAGCGCCTCCTTGACCATCGACGTCCCGTGGCCGACGACGATCCCGGCGCGCGGGCCGCCGGCGCCCGCGGGCACCCACAGCTCCGCGGCGACCTTGACCCCGTCGCTGAGGAACGAGACCTCCTGGACCTCGTACGCCGCTCCTGCTCGCGTGGACACACCCAGCTCCTCTTGTTGAACGCTCACATGCTCGACCCGCCGTCGACCTGCAGGACCGTGCCCGTCACGTAGGAGGCCTCGTCGGAGGCCAGGAACGCGACGGCCGCGGTGATCTCGGCCGGCGGGGCGATCCGCCCGACCGGGATCGCGGCGGTCATCTTGGCCCGCAGGTCGTCGGCCAGCGCCTCGACCATCCGCGTCTCGGCCAGCGGCGCGATCGCGTTGACCGTGACGCCGAGCGGCGCCAGCTCCTTGGCCGCCGACTTGGTGAAGCCGACGATGCCGGCCTTGGCTGAGGAGTAGGCCGTCTGGCCGGGCACGCCGTGCAGGCCGGTGAACGACGTGACGTTGACGACGCGCCCGCCGCCGCCGCGCGTGAAGGCGGGGATGCACGCGCGGGTGAAGCGGTAGGTGCCGCCGAGGTGCACGCGCAGGACCGCGTCCCAGTCGCCGTCCTCGAACGCGGCCCGCGGGCCCTCCAGCAGGACCCCCGCGTTTTTGACGACGACGTCGACGCGACCGGTCGCGTCGAGCGCCTGGGCGACGGTGCGCTCGACGTC
>JAOPZG010000549.1 GCA_025964215.1 Conexibacter sp. | reverse complement strand
TCCGGCGTGCTGGTCGCGGTCTGGTCGCTGGGCAGCGCGAGCGGCGGCCTGCTCTACGGCGCGCGCCACTGGTCGGGCGCGCCGGGCCGGCGCTACGCGCGGCTCGCGGCGCTGCTGCCGATCGGCTACCTGCCGCTCGCGCTCGCGCCGTCGGTCGGCGTGATGTGCGCGCTCGCGCTGCTCGCCGGCCTCTGCATCGCGCCGACGCTCACCGCCGGCAACCAGATCGCCGGCGACGTCGCGCCCTCGGGCGCCGAGACCGAGGCCTACACCTGGCCGATCACCTCGCTGGTCGTCGGGCTCTCGATCGGGAACTGGTCGGCGGGCGCGATCGTCGAGGCCGTCGACTGGCAGGCCGCGTTCCTGGCGTGCGCCGCCGGCGCGGCGCTCAGCGCGCTGCTGGCGGCCCTGCGCTGGCGGACGCTCGAGCCGCGCCCCGCCTACGACGCGGCCTTGTAGCGCCCGCCGCCCCTGGCCCACTCGTGCAGGTGCTCGACGCGGCAGAACGCGTCGCCGATCCGGTGCTGCCCGCGGTGGCGGACGACGAGCACGCGCTCGATGCCCAGCGGGTCGCCGCACAGCGCGCAGCGGCCGAGCGCGTCGTCAGGCTCGCCGCTGGGGACGATCCGGCCCGGCGCCCAGGCAGTCCCCTGGATGATCCACGGGACGATGTGCTCGAGGCGGCAGAAGACCGCCTTGTGCCCCTCCTCGGGCTCGGCCACGCGGAAGCCGTCGTCGTCGGGGACCGCCGTTCCACACCAGGTGCAGTGCTCGGGCATCGCGAGGATGAGCGTAGCCGCACGCGCGCGGTCCGCGCGACTGGCTACCTTCCAGGGCGTGGCCACCGAACCGCTGACGATCACCATCCTCGAGGGCGACGAGACCGGACAGGAGCTCCTGGACCAGGCGCTCCGGGTCCTGGACCCCGAGGTCGTGGAGCTCCCCATCACCCTCGAGCGCTACGACCTGTCGCTCGAGAAGCGCCGGGAGACCGGCAACCAGATCGTGGAGGACGCCGCCGCCGCGATGCGCGCGTCGGGCCTCGGCATCAAGGCCGCGACGATCACGCCCGAGGGCAAGGACGACGTCGGCTCGCCGAACCGGATCGTCCGCGAGGGCGTCGACGGCAAGGTCATCATCCGCACCGGCCGGCGGATCCCGGGCATCACGCCCGTCGCCGGCGTCTACCTCCCGATCTCGGTCGTCCGCATGGCCGTCGACGACGCCTACGGCGCCGAGCAGTGGCGCGAGGGGACCGAGGGCGGCACCGACGAGATCGCCTACCGGACCGAGAAGATCTCGCGCTCGACCTGCACCGCGGTCGCCGAGTACGCCTTCCGGACGGCCAAGCGCCTCGGCGGCAAGGTCTACGGCGGGCCGAAGTGGACGGTCTCCCCCGTCTACGAGGGGATGCTCAAGGAGGAGATGGACTTCGCCGCCGAGCGCCACCCCGACGTCTGGTACCAGCCGGTCCTCATCGACGCGACCTACGCGGGGCTGGTCTCCGGCGCCGCGGACTCCCCGCTCGTCATCCCGGCCTTGAACCGCGACGGCGACTGCCTGAGCGACCTCGTGATGCCGATGTTCGGCTCGATCGCCGGCGCCGAGTCGGTCCTGCTCGCCTTCGACGCGGACTTCAAGACCACGGTCGCGATGGCCGAGGCGCCGCACGGCACCGCGCCCGCGCTCCAGGGCAAGGACATCGCCAACCCCATGGCGATGATCCTCGCGTGCGGCGCGGTCCTCAACTACGCGGCCGAGAAGGGCTACGCGGGCGCCGAGCGCGCCTCGCGCGCGATCTACGAGGCCGTGCTGGAGTCGACGGCCCGCGGCGTGCGCACGCACGACCTCGGCGGCTCCGCCGGCACCACCGAGTTCACCGACGACGTCATCGGGCGCGTGCGCACGAAGATGGACGTCTGGTCCTCGCTGGGCTCCACGGCCTAGCGGCGCCGCGGGCCGCCAACCGCTGACAACACGGCAGGAATCCGTGCGCGCGCCACGCCCCGCGCGTAGCCTGCCGTCTCATGGCGAGGACCTTCATCGCGGGCGGCGCGGGCTTCATCGGGAGCCACGTCACGCGCCGGCTCCTCAACGATCCGAACGAGGAAGTGGTCGTCTTCGACAACCTTTCCTCGGGGACTCGGCAGTACCTCGACGACGTCCTCGACCACGAGCGCCTGACCTTCGTCGTCGGCGACCTCCAGGACCTCGACGCGACGATCGCGGCGTTCACCGGCTGCGAGCGGATGTTCCTCTTCGCGGCCAACCCGGACATCGCCAAGGCGGTGACCGAGCCGGCGATCGACTTCTGGCAGGGGACCTACCTGACCAACAACGCGATCGAGGCCGCCCGCATGGCCGGCGTCAAGAGGATCGTCTACTCCTCGGGCTCGGGCGTCTACGGCGACCGCGGCGAGGAGCCGGTCCGCGAGGACGCCGGCGGGATGCACCCCGTCTCGACCTACGGCGCGAGCAAGCTCGCCTGCGAGGCGATGATGTCGGCCTACTCGCACATGTTCGGCCTCGACGTCGTCGTCTTCCGCTTCGCCAACGTCGTCGGCCCGCGCCAGACCCACGGCGTCACCTACGACTTCGTCCGGCGGCTGCTCGAGGACCCCACGCAGCTCACGATCCTGGGCGACGGCCAGCAGAGCAAGTCCTACATCCACGTCTCCGACGTGGTCGACGCGATGCTCACTCTGGCCGGCACTGACCGGATCCCGTTCGACGTCTTCAACGCCGGGACGCTCGACTACGTCACCGTCCAGGAGATCGCCGACCTCTGCTGCGAGCGCCTCGGCCTGCACGACGTCGCGTACCGCTTCACCGGCGGCACGCGCGGCTGGAAGGGCGACGTCCCCGTCGTGCGCTTCAGCTCCGAGAAGCTGCGCGCGCTGGGCTGGACCAACGCCTACACCTCGCGCGAGGCGCTGATCGACTCGATCGACCACAACATCGCCGAGGCCGCCGCGGGGGTCCTCGCGCCGTGAGCGCGCTGGCGGCCGTCCCGAGCGACCCGGAGCTCGAGCTGCTCGTCCCCGCCGACGACGTCGCCGACCCGGTCCTCTCGATCGTCATCCCGGCGCTCAACGAGGCGCTGACGATCCAGGACTTCATCGCGTGGTGCACTCAGGGCCTCGAGGAGGCCGGCGTCGCCGGCGAGATCCTGATCGTCGACAGCTCGACCGACGCGACGCCGCAGCTCGCGGTCGCCGCCGGCGCGCGCGTCCTGCGCACGCCCAAGCGCGGTCTGGGGCGCGCGTACATGGACGCGATCCCCTACATCCGCGGCGACTGGATCGTCATGGGCGACGCGGACTGCACCTACGACTTCCGCCGCCTCGCGCCGTTCGTCGAGCGCTTCCAGGCCGGCGACGAGTACGCGATGGGCTCGCGCTGGAAGGGCTCGATCGAGCCCGGCGCGATGCCGCGCCTGCACCAGTACTTCGGGACGCCGTTCACCACGTGGATCCTCAACCGGCTGTACTCCAGCCGCTTCTCGGACATCCACTGCGGGATGCGCGGGATCACGAAGGAGGCGCTGACTCGCATGGATCTCCAGTCGCAGTCCTGGGAGTACGCCTCCGAGATGGTGCTCAAGTCGGTGCACATGGACCTGCGGACCTCCGAGGTCCCGGTCAGCTTCTTCAAGGACCGCGACGGGCGCGTGAGCCACCACAAGCGCATGGGCTGGTTCTCGCCCTGGCAGGCGGCGTGGATCAACCTGCGCGCGATGTTCATCTACGGCTCGCAGTTCTTCGTGTTCAAGCCGGGGCTGCTGCTGCTCGCGCTCGGGCTGCTGATCACGGTCCCGCTGGCCGGCGGGCCGATCGACCTCGGACCGCTGACGTTCTCCCTGTACTGGGAGATGCTCGGCCTGGTGCTGACGCTGATCGGCCTGACGAGCGTGCTGATGGGCGCGGTCGCGCAGGTGCTCTTCGACTACACCGGCGTGGCGAAGGCGCGCTGGAGCCGGATCCTGCCCTACACACGCACGGTCGCCCTCGCGGGCGGCGTGTTCGTGGCCGGCATCGCGCTGATCGTGCCGTTGCTGGTGTCCTACCTCTCGCACGACTACCGGCTCGGGCAGCCGACCGACGTGCAGAACCACCTCGCGGTCACGGGCTTCACGGCGATCCTGAGCGGCTTCCTGCTGTTCGCGTTCACGCTGCTGCTGCACGGCGCGATGGTGGCGACGGCGGCGACGCGGGGCCCGGCCGCGCGAGGCGCGCTTGACCGCTGAGACCACCCGCAAGGGCGCCTACGGGCAGCATGTCGCGAACACGCCGGTCGACCGCTTCGGGGTCTGGCTGAGCGGCGTCGCGGTGCGCCGCCACGGCGCCTTCGCCGGCCGCCGGATCGCCGACCTCGGCTGCGGCTTCAACGCGTCCTTCACGCGCACGGTCCTGCCCCAGGCCGAGTCCGCGCTGCTCGTCGACCTCGCGCTCGCCGACGACCTCAAGCGCCACCCGCGCGTGGAGGCGATCGAGGGCTCGCTGCCCGACGTCCTCCCGCAGCTCGGGAGCAGCTCGCTCGACACCGTCCTCTGCCTGTCGGTGCTCGAGCACCTCTGGGAGCCGCAAGAGGCGCTGCTCCACATCCGCCGCATCCTCGCCCCCGGCGGCATCGCCCTGCTCAACGTCCCCTCCTGGCGCGGCAAGCGCTTCCTCGAGCTCGCGGCCTTCCGCCTCGGCGTCAGCCCGGCCGAGGAGATGGACGACCACAAGTCCTACTACGACCCCCGCGACCTCTGGCCGCTCCTCGTCCGCGCCGGCTTCCGCCCGAGCGCCATCCACTGCCGCCGCCACAAGCTCGGGCTCAATACGTTCGCGGCGTGCCGCGTGCCGGCGACGCGCTGACCGCCGCGTGCGCCCGCGCCCGAGCCAGCCGCCGCCGGTGCAGCAGCTCGCAGACGCCGGCGTAGCCGAGCTCGATGACCGTCTGGATCAGCCGGACGCCGATCGCGACGCCCACGGCCACGCTCGCCGGCATCACGGCCGAGAGCGCGGTGGCGGTCGCGCCGTCGCGGGCGCCGAGGCCGCCGGGGATGAAGAACGCGAGGACGGAGGCGGAGTAGCCGATCGCGTACGAGGTGACGATGCGCAGGTCGAGGTGCGTCGCGGGGTCGATCGAGCGGGCGAACGCGTAGACGCCGAGGCCGGCGACGGCGAACGACGCGAGGTACGCGAGCACGAACGGGACGAGCGTGCGCAGCCGCAGCGTGAGGTGGCCCGAGGGGCTGTTGAGCCGCGCCGAGAGCCGTGTCTCGAGTGCGCCGATGACGCGCGGGTGCAGCGTGCCGAGCAGGACGACCGGCGCGGCGAGCGCGATCCAGCGCCAGTCGTGGTGGCGGAGCTCGGGCAGGTCGATGAGGAAGGCCATCGACAACGCGAAGGCGCTGCCGACCGCCAGCGGGAACTCGTAGACGAGCGAGGCCACGGCCACCGCTCGTGGGACGCCGCGCGCCCCCAGCATCGAGATCCGCGTCAAGGCCATCAGGATCTGCGTCGGCACGTAGCGCGTCAGCAGCGCGATGCTGAAGATCCGGGTCCCGGCGCCGAGCGGGAGCGTCCCGCCGGTCGCGCGCACGAGCGCGGTCCAGAGCAGCGCGTGCATCGCCTGGAAGGCGATCAGCAACGCGACGCTCACCGCCAGCCACGCGGGCCGGAACTGCCAGTCGACGTGCTGGAAGTCGCCGACCTGCGAGGCGATCGAGACCGCGAGGAAGCAGCCGACC
>JAOPZG010000547.1 GCA_025964215.1 Conexibacter sp. | reverse complement strand
CCTGCTGGTGCTCTTCGGCGTCGCCTTCGGCCCCGCGCTCCTGGCCCGCTCGACGCCGGCGATGGCCGGCGCGCTCGCCCTCGCGGGCGCGTTCCTGGCGCCGACGCTCGCGTGCATCTTCGTGCTGACCGGCGCCCGCGCGCTCCCGGGCACGGTGACCGAGACGTTCGCGTGGCTGACCTCGTCGTTCCTAGTCGGCAGCGCCGCCGGCGCGGCGCTCGGCGGGACGCTCAGCGGCAGCGGCTCGGGCGTGCGCGGCTTCGCGGTCGCCGGCGCGATCGTCCTGGTCGCCGCCGCGCTCTCGCGGGCGCTGCGCGCGCTCAGCCCGTGATCCGCGCCCGCGGTGGCGTAGGGGACCGGCGTCGCGGCAGGTGGCGGAGAGCCGACGCCCGCTCGCGGGGTAGCGTTCGCGTGCATGGACCGCGACGCCGTCCGCACCGCCATCCTCGCGCTGCCCGAGGTCGAGGAGTACGAGCACGGCGACCTGCCCGCGTTCCGGGTCCGCGGCAAGCGCTTCGCGACGATGCTCGACGAGGAGGGCGTCAACCTGATGCCGGGCGAGCCGGCGATCCTGGCCCTGTGCTCGCAGCACGGCGAGTGGTGCAGCGAGCGCTGGTGGGGCACGCGGCTGGCGGCGGTCCGGGTGTCGTTCGGGACGATCCCGTCGGAGTTGTTGGAGGAGTTGGTCCTGGAGGCATGGTCCGCGAAGGCGCCGGCCTCCGTCCTGCGCGCGCACGGGCTCTAGACTCACCGCCGTATGAACGTCGATTGGGTCATCCCGTGCCGGTACGTCGAGGTGCACGACAACCTCGGAACGCTCGTCGGAGCGGGCATCGACACCTTCTGGGTGCCGGAGGTCCCGGCGCCGTTGCAGCTCGTCTGCGCCGTCCGGCTGACCGCGACCGCCGACGAGCTCGGCTCCGGCCACCAGCACCACAGCCGCACGGTGATCACCGGTCCTGACGGCGAGGTCGTGGCCGACATCGGCGGCGAGTTCGGGATCGACACCGACGGCGCCCGCGAGGACTGGCTCAACGGCTTCGTCCTGCCGACCGCGATCGCGTGGGAGGCCGGCGCCGCGGGCAGCTACCAGCTCGAGCACATCGTCGATGGGACGAGCAAGAGCGTCGCGCTGCACGTGATCGTCGGCACGCCCGGCCCGACGGACGACGCGATCTAGCGGACCGTGTAGGGCCCGGTGGGGACCGGGTGGTAGCCCTTGGCGCCGACGGTGGTGGCGAGGGCGCTTCTCGCGGGCTTGCCGTCTTTCAGCAGCGCGAGCGCTTGGGCGAAGTCGTACGTCGGCTCCCACCCGAGCGCGTCGCGCGCACGGGAGTTGTCGTACACGCGCTCGATGCTCGGGAGCATCCTCCAGCCCCGTTGCGCGTAGAGCTCCGCGTACTCGGGGACGCGCCGGGCGACCACCGCCGGCGCGTTGCTGCGCAGCTCCGCGAGGTCCTCCCGCGCGAAGGGCGTGGTCGCGCTGACGACGTAGCGCCCGAAGCCGATGTCGGGCGCGCGCTCCAGCGCCAGCCGATGCGCGCTCACCGCGTCTTCGAGGTCCACCCGCCGGTACAGCAGCTCGTTGACCTTCAAGTTGTCGTCCTCGAACGCGGCCCGGACCTCCTCGCGATCGTCGGCCTCCGGGAAGAACCGCGACGTCCGCAGGACGATCACCGGCAAGCCGTGGTCCCGATGCACCAGCTCGCACAACCCCTCCGCCGAGGTCTTCGTGACCCCGTAGACGTTCCGCGGGACCGGCACCACATCCTCATCGATCCACGCCGCCGGCGCACCCGACCCCGGCGTCAACGCCCGCCCGAACGCACTCGTCGTGCTCGTGAACACGAACCGCGAGACACCCGCGGCGACTGCCTCCTCCAGCAGGTTCAACGTCCCCACGACGTTGGTATCCACGAACGCCTGCCGCGCATGCGACCCGACATGCGGCTTGTGCAACGTCGCGCAATGCACCACCGCATCGACGCCCTCGAGCACCCGCCGCACGGTCGCCCGATCCACGATCGACCCGACGACATCCGCGTAGGCGCCGGGCAGCACATCGAGACCTACAACATCGACACCATCACCCCGCAACACCCGCACGAGCGCCTCGCCGAGATGCCCCGAGCTGCCGGTGACCAGGATCCGCACGGCGACCTAGATGTAGTACATGGCGACGCCCGCCGCCTTCTTCTCCGACTCCACGATGTCCGCCACCGTCGTCTTCGCCAGCACGTCCCGCGCAGCGTTCGCGGCATCGAGGAAGATCCCCTCGGAGCCCCCGCCCAGAGGACCGTCCAACAGCTCCACGATCTCCAGGACCGTGATCTCCGACGCCGGACGGGCGAACGAGTAGCCGCCCTTCACGCCGCGCTGCGACTTGAGCATCCCCGCGCGCCGCAGGACGGCGAAGAGCTGCTCGAGGAACTGGACCGGGATGCCGCGCTGGCGGGCGAGCTCGCCGATCGGGATCGGGGAGTCGCCGCCTTGGCGGCCGAGCTCCGTCAGCGCCTTCAGCGCGTAGGGCGACTTGGTCGTGATCGAGAGCATCGCCCTGTCGACTCTACGACACGCGCCAGAACGATTTCGGGGGACGAGCATGGCTCGTCCCCCGAGGGTCCTTCAGTCGGAGCCGGCTCTACAGCCAGCCGCGCTCCGTCGCAATCAACACAGCCTGGGCGCGGTCGACCGCGCCGAGCTTGCCGTAGATGTTGTGCAGGTGGGTCCGGACCGTGCTGGTGCTCAGCGAGAGCTCCAGCGCGATCTGCTTGTAGACCTTGCCCTCGGCCAGGCGCTTGAGCACCTCGAGCTCGCGACCGCTGAGCGGGCACGGGTCGATCTGGCGCGTGCGCCCGGTCGTGGGATACGGCAAGTCGTACATGACGCTCCGCAGCTCGCTCGGCCCGAGGCCGATCGTGCGGGCGCACTTGAGGAGCTCCGTCGGCGAGACGGCGCCGCCCTGGGAGTAGTGGGCGAGCATGTCGGCGAGGCGGACGAAGGCGGCCTCGCCCTGCGCGTCGTCGGCGTGGTGGCGCTCGATGACCGACGCGACGGCCTTCGGCAGGCCCCAGCGACGGGCCAGGACGCCGCCGACCAGCGCGTGGTCGACGCCGAGCTCACGGCGCTCGCGGTGGATGCGCTCCTCCGGAGTCCGCGCGTTCCCATGCACCTGGCCCGGATAGCCAGGGTAGGCGTGCATGAGGACGAGCTTGCCGATGTCGTGCAGCAGCGCGGTGACCATCAGGCGGTCGCGGTACTCGTAGCCGGCCTCGGTGGCGAGGCGATCGGCGGCACGCTGGGTCGCGACGCCGT
>JAOPZG010000263.1 GCA_025964215.1 Conexibacter sp. | reverse complement strand
GGCGACCGCGATCGCCTGGCAGGAGAGCGGCTTCAACAACGCCATGGTCAGCGTCGCGAACGCCCGCGGGATCATGCAGGTGATGCCGAGCAGCTGGGACTACGTCCAGAACCAGCTCGGCGCCGGCAAGCTCGATCCCTCCTCGCCGTCCGACAACGTCCGCGCCGGCTCCATCCTCCTCGCCCGCCTGCTGCGCGACACCGGCGGCGACCAGACGACGGCCGTCGCCGCGTACTACCAGGGCCTCGGGTCCGTCAGGCGCATTGGGATGCTCCCCGAAACCCGCCAGTACGTCGCCAACGTCCTCTCGCTGCGCTCGCGCTTCGGGGGCTAGCGAGCCGTCTGTTCGGCTCGCTTTGGTCTTGGGCGCGGCGTTGTGCGTTGCGTTGGTGGTCGGCGGTGATGCGTGACGTCACCACCGTGCTCACTACGCGCTAGCCGGTCTGCACCGCGTCGCTGTGGTCGTGGCTATGGCTCTTGTCGGGTGGAGGACCGTGTGGGCACCGAACGCCGCGCTCAGCCGTTCCGCGCGGATGGCGACATCACGCATCCCCGCTTCGCCGAAGGCGCTCGCGCCATGGCTGCGCCACCACCCGCGTCCGCGAGCGACGCCCGCAGCGCTGCCGCGGGGTTGTGAGAGACGTCGCTCCTCGGCGCCAGCCCAGCCGTCGCGCAGACGTAGTCGGACCGCGCGCGCCGCAGCGCCACGCGCCGGCGCAGCACGCGCCCGCGGCGCGAGACGGCTGCAGCCATGGCGTCAATCCGTGTCGTCGCAACCGACGCGCAGACGTCATGCGCGCCGTTCGATGCCCACACGATGCGAGCCCAGAGAGCAGCGCACACCCGTCACACAACGCCCAACATCAAGACAGCCGCGCGCGACGCGGAGCCGAGGTGGCGAGCGACACGGAGCTGACGCCCGGCCAGCCCCGCCCCGCACCCGACCCACCGCAAACAAGCGACCTCAGACGCTCGCGGGAACCTTGCGCGCCCGCGGCGGACGCACCGCAGCAGCCCGCGGCTTCTTCGGCGCCTTCGACGCCTTCGGCGTCACGAGCGCCGAGAGGAACTCGCCCGTATGCGACCCCGGAGTTCCCGCGACCTCTTCCGGCGTGCCGAGCGCCACGATCATGCCGCCCTCCTCGCCACCCTCCGGCCCCATGTCGATCAGCCGGTCCGCCGTCTTGATCACGTCGAGGTTGTGCTCGATGACCACGATCGAGTTGCCGGCGTCGACCAGGCGGTGCAAGACCTCCAACAAGCGCTGGACGTCCGCGAAGTGCAGGCCCGTCGTCGGCTCGTCCAGGATGTACAACGTGCGGCCGGTCGCGATCTTCGAGAGCTCGGTCGCCAGCTTGACCCGCTGCGCCTCGCCGCCCGACAGCGTCGTCGCCGGCTGCCCCAGGCGGATGTAGCCGAGGCCGACGTCGCGCAGCGTCTCGAGGCGGCGGTGGATCTTCGGGATGTGCTGGAAGAACTCGACGCCCTCGCTGACGGGCATGTCGAGCACGTCCGCGATCGTCTTGCCCTTGAAGCGGACCTCGAGCGTCTCGCGGTTGTAGCGCTTGCCGTGGCACTGCTCGCACGGCACGTAGACGTCCGGCAGGAAGTGCATCTCGATCTTGATCTGCCCGTCGCCGCGGCAGACCTCGCAGCGCCCGCCCTTGACGTTGAACGAGAACCGGCCCGGCTTGTAGCCGCGCGTCTTCGCCTCGGGCGTCTTGGAGAACAAGTCGCGGATGACGTCGAAGAGCCCCGTGTACGTCGCCGGGTTCGAGCGCGGCGTGCGGCCGATCGGCGACTGGTCGATCTGGATGATCTTGTCGACCGCGTCGAGCCCCAGGACCGCCGTGTGCGCGCCCGGCCGCGTCCGCGCCCGGTGCAGCTTGTTGGCGACCGCCTTGAACAGGACCTCGTTGACCAGCGTCGACTTGCCCGAGCCCGACACGCCCGTCACGACCGTCATGACGCCGAGCGGCACCTTGACGTCGACCTTCTTCAGGTTGTGCTGCGACGCGCCGCGGATCTCGATGTAGCCGCTCGGCGTACGCCGCTTCGACGGCACCTCGATCGTCCGCGTCCCCGCCAGGAACTGCCCGGTCAGCGACGCCTTGACCTTCATGACCTGCTTGGCCGTGCCCTGCGCGACGACGCGCCCGCCGTGCTCGCCGGCGCCCGGCCCGATGTCGATCAGGTGGTCGGCCGCGTGCATCGTCTGCTCGTCGTGCTCGACGACGAGCACCGTGTTGCCGAGGTCGCGCAGGCGCTCCAGCGTCCCGATCAACTTGGTGTTGTCGCGCTGGTGCAGGCCGATCGACGGCTCGTCCAACACGTACAACACGCCCACGAGCGCCGAGCCGATCTGCGTCGCCAGCCGGATCCGCTGCGCCTCGCCGCCGCTCAGCGTCGCGGCCGCGCGCTCCATCGACAGGTAGCCGATCCCGACGTTCTCGAGGAACTGCAGGCGCTCCTGGATCTCGCGGAAGATCAGCCGCGCGATGTGGCGCTCGGTCTCGGTCAGCTCGACCTCGTCCAGCCACGTCAGCGCGCGCCGGACCGACAACCCGCAGAACTCGTGGATCGCGATCCCGCCGACCAGCACCGCCCGCGACTCGGGCCGCAGGCGCGCGCCCTTGCACACGGGGCACGGCACGAGCGACATATACTCCTCGATCTTCTCGCGGACGCCCTCTGAGTCCGTCTCCCGATAGCTCCGCTCGAGGTTGGAGATGATCCCCTCGAACCGGGTGGAGTACGCCCGCCTCCGCCCGTAGCGGTTGCGGTAGGAGATGTCGATGCGGTCGCCGTTGGTGCCGTGCAGGAACAGATCCTGCTGCTTGGCCGGGAGCTGCCCCCAGGGCGTCTCCATGTCCACGTCGTACTTCTCGGCGATCGCCTCGGTGATCTGCTCGTAGTAGTTCGACGCGCTGTTGGCCCACGGCGCGATCGCGCCCTCGCCGAGCGACACCGACGGGTCCGGCACGACCATCAGCGGGTCGATCTCC
>JAOPZG010000486.1 GCA_025964215.1 Conexibacter sp. | reverse complement strand
CCGGCACGCCCGGCGGCCCGGCCAAGGACACGACGGCGCCGAGGCTCTCCAAGCTGACCGCGAAGCCCGCGGTCGCCACGCGCGCCCGCGGCAAGCGCAAGGCGAAGGCCGCGACGCTCCGCTTCTCGCTCTCCGAAGCCGCGACCGTCACGTTCACCGGCGAGCAGGTCCTCGCCGGCCGCACGTCCGGCAAGCGCTGCGTCGCCGGCCGCAAGACGGGCAAGGCGTGCATCACCTACAAGAAGCTCGGCGGCAGCCTGCGCGTCAACGGCAAGGCCGGCAGCGGCACGGCGAGCTTCGCCGCCAAGCTCGGCACCAAGAAGCTCGGCGCCGGCCGCTACCGCCTGACCGCCGTCGCCATCGACGCCGCGGGCAACCGCTCGGCGCCGGTCACCATCGTGGTGACCGTCCGCTAGCAGTGTTGTGATTCGGAAATTCGGCCACAGCATTCCGGGATGCTCGGCCCCGGGCGGCGGCGAGCGCACGGAGGCTGCCGGCGAATTTCTGAATCACGACACTAGACCTTCGTGAAGTGCCCCTTGAGCACGGCGGCGCGGCCGGCGCAGGACGCGGCGCCGTCGCTCACGCGGGTGAAGCGGAGCTGGCTGCCGCTGAGCTTGAAGCGGTACGTGCCGGTCGACGAGCAGGCCAGCGGGCCGCGCTCGTGGCCGAGCTTGATCGTGCTCCCCGAGATCGTGTACGTGCCGCGCACGAGCGCCTTGCCGTTGTCGGAGACCTTGTAGTTGCCGTGGCTGAACTTGATCGTCCACGTCCCCTTGAGCTGCCCGCCGAGCTTCGTCTGGTAGGTGCCGCTCAGCGCTGCGGCGTCGGCAGCGGCGGCGGTGAGGCTCAGCGTGGCGAGCAGGACGGTGGCGGCGACGGCGAGGCGCTTCATGGGTCGATCCCCTTCGGTCTGGGCGGCGGAGAGGTGAGCCTATGCGGAGAGCGACCAGCCTGCCACGTCGAGGAGAAGTACGCGAGCGCGAGCGCGCCGGTGTGGAACGTCGAGACGCCAGCGCCGCGGCTTCCACAGCTCCAGCACCGGCGCCATGAGCTCGGCCAGCAGCCAGTCGGGCAGCACTTGGAAGATGGCGAGCGGCAGCAGGAACGCCCGTCGTGTCGGGGGTCGTCATGTCCTATGCCTCGGTCGTTGTTGGTGGTGTCGGCAGGAGCCCTTCCGCCCGCAGCCACGCCTCGGTTCGGCGCATGCCCTCCTCGAGCTCCACCGCGGGCGCGTAGCCGAGCACGCGCCGGGCCTTCGCGCTGGAGTAGGTGCCGCGGCGCGCGAGGTAGCGCATGCTGATGGCGTTGACCTCGTTGCGCCGGCCGCGCGCGCGGTTGGCCGCGTCGGCCGCATGGGCCAGCGCGACGGCGAGCGGCGTCGGGATCCCAAGCGGCCCGCGCTTGCCGAGCATGGCGTACAAGTAGCCGAAGTACTCGTCGCTGCGCACGCCGCGCGGGCCGGCCAGCGTGAAGACCTCGCCGGCGGCGGCCGGGCTGCGTAGGGCGCGCACGGTCCCGTCGACGAGGTCGTCGACGTAGACCGGGCTGTGGATCCCGCGGCCCATCGCGGGCAGCAGGAACTGACCGCCACGGATCGCGTCGAGCGGCTTGAGGACCCACGGGACCGAGCCGGGGCCGTAGACGTCGCCGGGGCGGACGACGACCGCTTCGATCCCGCCGGCCGCGTGCGCCTGGAGCGCGACGTGCTCGGAGGCGATCTTCGTGTCGACGTACGGGTTGCCGTCCGGCCGGACCGGATGCTCCTCCGTGACGCCGTCGGGGAAGCCCGTGTCGCCGAAGGCCCGGACCGAGGAGAGCAGGACGACGCGCGGGACGCCCGCGGCGCGCGCGGCGGCAAAGACGCGCTGCGTGCCGAGGACGTTGACGCGCCACTGCGACTCGTGGTCGACGGCGTTGGAGACGACGGCGGCGGTGTGCAGGACGGCGTCGCAGCCGTCGAGGCGTGCGCGCCAGGGATCGGGGTCGGTCGTGTCGCCCGCGACCACGTCGCTCGCGGCGTCCGCGATCCGGTCGATCCCCACGACCGCGTCGCCGTCGGCGCGCAGCCGCGCGGCGAGCGCGCGGCCGAGGAAGCCCGACGCGCCCGTGATGAGGATCCGGCTCACAGGCCCTCCCTGTCGGCGAAGCGCCGCTGCTTGCGCTTGGCCAGCGCGACGACCGCGGGCAGCGCGGGCGCGGCGAGCGCGGGCACCGCGGCCATCAGCCGCAGCAGCGCGCCGCGGCGGCGCGGGATCGAGCGGACCATGTGCGGGTGGTCGAGCAGGTCGACGGCCGCGGCGGCGACCTTCGCGGGGGAGACCATGACGCCGGACCACGACGGCCACGCGTCGGGGTCGCGCGCGTGCGCATGGAGCATGGGCGTCCACATGCCGTCGGGGCAGAGCGCGGAGATCCTGATGGCCTTCTCCTTGCGGATCAGCAGATCGAGCTGCGTGCCGATCGAGAACGCGAGCGCCGCGTGCTTGGTCGCGCCGTAGATCGTCTCGTGCGGCGCGGGGACGAGGCCGGCGACCGAGACGATGTTGATGACATCGCCTCTGCCCGCGGGCCGGAAGCGCTCGAGCGCCGCGGTGGTCCCGTTGATCGTGCCGTGGACGTTGACGTCGAAGAGGCGGCGGCGCACGTCCTCGCCGGTCTCCCAGCTCGGGCCGGTGGCGAGCAGGCCGGCGTTGTTGACCCAGACCTCGAGGTCCTCGGTGGCGGCGGCGAGCCAGCGGCACTGCGCGAGGTCGGCGACGTC
>JAOPZG010000479.1 GCA_025964215.1 Conexibacter sp. | reverse complement strand
GACCAGGCCCACCTCGCCCGCGAATGCCGCCGCCTCTCCGGCGTCTCACCCTCCGCGCTGCTCGCCGCCGGCGCGGCACCCGCGGGCGAGCCACCGCGCAGCTGACCCACGCGCCCGGGGGTCAGACCCCCTCGAGCGTTGGCGGCAACCCTCAACGGCGCCCGGGGGTCAGACCCCCTCGAGCGTTGGCGGCAACCCTCAACGGGGTCAGACCCCCTTGAGGGTGGTCGAGGGTTCGCGCCCACGATGGCCGATCCGTTCAAGCCGACCGCCCCGCCGATGCGCGAGGCTCTGCCCATGACCGATATCGCCGCCGCCGCGCAGTTCGTCCACGGCCATGGCCGCCTGCTGGAGCGGCGGCGGTTCGACCACCTCTTCGGCCCGACGCCGGACGCCGGCGCCGTCCTGCGCGCCCTCGACGCGTACCGCAATGCCGACGGCGGCGTGGGCTTCCTGGAGCCCGATCTGCGGACGCCGGCGAGCCAGCCGTCGGCCGTGTTGTACGCCTTCGAGGTGCTCGACGAGGTGGGGGAGACCCCGCGCGCGTTCACCCACGGCGCCCTCGACTGGCTCCAGACCGTCACCAACCCCGACGGCGGCGTCCCGTTCGTCCTCCCGACCGCGCAGGGCTGGCCGCACGCGCCGTGGTGGGCGCCGACCGAGGACCCGCCGTCCTCGCTGCTGATGACCGCGGGCGTCGCCTCGGTCGCGCATCGACTCCACCTCGAGGACCACCCGTGGGTCGCCAAGGCCGATGACTACCTCTGGGAGGCCCTGGGATCGCTGAGCTTGAGCGACCCCTATGCCTTCCGCTACGCGGTGCACTTCCTCGACGCCGTCCCGGATCGCGACCGCGCCACGACCCACCTCGACCAGCTCCGCGAGCGGCTGCCCGAGGACGGCCGCCTCACCGTCGAGGCCGGCACCGAGGGCGAGACGCTCAGCGCCCTCGAGGTCGCGCCCCGCCCCGGCCACGCGGGTGCAGTCCTCTTCCCCCAAGCCCTCATCGAGCAGCAGCTCGACGAGCTCCAGCAAGCCCAGCAGCCCGACGGCGGCTGGGACTTCAGCTGGGCCGCCTGGAACCCCGCCGTCGCCTTCGAGTGGCGCGGGATGGTGACGCTCGACGCGCTCACCACCCTCCGCGCCTACGGCCGCCTCGACTAGCTCGACGCCGCGTCCAGCTCCTCGAGCTCTCCGGCGCTCAGCTCGAGCTCCGCCGCCGCCACGTTCTCCTCCAGGTGCGCGACCGAGCTCGTCCCCGGGATCGGGAGCATCACGGGGGACTTCGCCAGCAGCCACGCCAGCGCGACCTGGCCGGCCGTCGCTTCGTGCGCGCTCGCGATCTCGTCCACCGCGCCGCCCGGCTTCGCCAGCTCGCCCGCCGCCAGCGGGAACCACGGGATGAAGCCGATCCCCTCCGCCTCGCAGTAGGCCAGCACGTCCTCGGACTGCCGGTTGCTCAAGTTGTACAAGTTCTGCACCGTCGCGACCTCGAAGACCTCCTGGGCGGCCTTGATCTCCTCGACCGAGACCTCCGACAGGCCCAGGTGGCGCACGACGCCGTCGTCCTGCAAGGCCTTCAACTCGGCGAACTGCTCGCCGCGATCGACCTTCGCGTCGATGCGATGCAGCTGGAAGAGCGGGATCGGCTCGAGGCCCAGGCGCCGCGCGCTCATCAGCGCGCACTGGCGCAGGTACTCGGGGCGCGCGAGCGGCGGCCAGTCGCCGGGGCCCGTGCGCGTCAGCCCGGCCTTCGTCGCGATCGTCAGGCCCTCGTAGGGATACAACGCCTGGTGGATGTACTCCTCGGAGTAGTGCGGGCCGTACGAGTCGGCCGTGTCGATGAAGTCGACCTCCAGCTCGGGCAGCCGCTTCAGCACCGCCTGCACGCCCGCGGGGTCCGGCGCCGGACCCCACACGCCGTCGCCGACGATGCGCATCGCGCCGTAGCCGAGGCGCGTGACCTCGAGGTCGCCGCCGATCTTGAAGCTGCCGGACGCTGCCGCGGAGAGGGAAGGCATAGGCCCTCGACGCTAGCGCGCGCCGAGACCCAACTCGCGCCGCAACGCCGCCCAGGGATCCTCACCGTCGCGCGGCTCCAGCGGCCGCCGCCGGATCACGCCCGTGAACGTCACCACCGTGCCGTCGCCGCGCACGTCGGCGCCCGCCCGCACGCCGCCCCGACCGCGCAGCTCGCCGCGGACCGCGACCTGCTCGCCCGGCTCGTAGTCGCGCCCCAGCGCCCGCTCGATCCGCGGCGAGCGCGTGAGCACCGTCGCGACGGAGCGCAGCTCGGTCTCCAGCTCGTCGACGGCCGCCCCCAGCGTCGGGAAGCGGCGCTTGTCGGTCTCGCCGTCGCGCCGACGGATGATCATGCGAAACGCGGCCGCCATCAGGCGGCGCAGCCTACGCGGCGACGGTCAGCGGCGCGACGATCTCGTCCACGCCGTGCTGGCGCGTGAGCTCCAGCCGCGAGGAGATCTTCGTGAAGAGCCGGTGCGCGGCCACGTTGGTCGGCAGCATCGACGCGGTGAAGCGCTCGATGCCGGCCTCCCGCGCGGCGTCCGCCAGCGCGCGGCCGAGCAGCGTCCCGACGCCGCGGCCCTGGACGTCGTCGGCGATGACGATCGCGATCTCGGCGTCGCTCGGCGCCTCGACGGACCGCACCCAGCGCCCCACGCCGACGATCACCGCAGGCGACCGCGCCAGCACCGCGACCAAGGCGTAGTGGTCGACGAAGTCGACCTCGGTCAGGTAGCGCAGCTCCGAGGAGGTCAGCCGCGGCTTGGGCGAGAGGAAGCGCTGGTAGACCGAGCGCTCCGAGAGCTGGCCCAGCCCGGCGACGAGCGCGTCCTTGTCCTCCGCCGCGATCGGGCGGAGCAGGAGCTCGGGGAAGCCGGCTGAGGGACGGAGCGTCATGCAACGGACACGCTACGCCTCGCGACCAGAAACTCTGTGCGGCCCGTCACGGAGGCGACGGGCCGCACAGCACATCAGAAGCGCCTAGGAGCGGGCGCCGATCCCGACGTAGTCGCGCGTGCGCTCGCCGGTGTAGATCTGACGCG
>JAOPZG010000456.1 GCA_025964215.1 Conexibacter sp. | reverse complement strand
CGTCGCCGGCCGCCGCGAGCGCGGCCTGCTCGGCGCGCGCGGCCTCGGAGAAGTTCAGCTGGAGGTAGCGGTCGGAGACGCGCTCGACGTCGCCGATCTCGACGACGCTGCCGTGCTCGAGCAGCACCGCGCGGTCGCAGAAGCGCTGGACGGCGCCCATGTCGTGGGTCACCAGCAGCACGGTCGCGCCGCTGTCGCGGATCCGGCCGAACTCGTCGAAGCACTTCTGCTGGAAGGCGGCGTCGCCGACGGCGAGCACCTCGTCGATCAGCAGGACGTCGGCGTCGACCTGGATCATCACGCTGAAGGCCAGGCGGACGAGCATGCCCGAGGAGTAGTTCTTGACCTTGAGGTCGACGAACTGCTCGAGCTCGGCGAACGCGACGATGCTGTCGAAGCGGCGCTTGGCCTCCTTGGTGGAGAGGCCGAGCATCGTCGCGTTGAGCATCACGTTGTCGTACGCGGCGAGGTCGGGGTTGAAGCCGACGCCCAGCTCGATGAAGGTCGACATCCGGCCGTCGACGAAGATCCGGCCGGCGTCGGCGCGGTAGATCCCCGCCATCGTCTTCAGCAGCGTGGACTTGCCCGAGCCGTTGCGCCCGACGATGCCGAAGAACTCGCCCTGCTCGACGGCGAAGGAGACGCCGCGCAGCGCGCGCAGCGTGTCGTGGCCGGTCCGGCGGAACGGGTGCAGCGCCCGCTCCTTGAGCGTGTGGACCTGCTCGCGCGGGATCTCGAAGGTCTTGCGGATGTCGTCGACGACGATGGCCGGCGTCCGCGACCCGTTCGCGCTCATGCGTCGACCGTCGCCGAGGCGGCGGTCCGGCCGGCAGCGCGCTCGCCGGGCGCGGCGGCCTCGGCGTGCGGCGGCTCGATCTCGGTCGCGTCCGGCTCCTCGACGCTCATGATGCCGACCTCCTGCACGAGCGAGGTGACGCGGCGCTCCAGCGAGCTGATGCGCACCGAGAAGTGCAGCAGCAGGACCAGGCAGAAGAGCAACCCGAAGAAGAAGAGCGTGCTGACCGGTGAGATCGCGCCGATCGCGTCCGTGACGTGGCGCAGCAGCGAGAACCACACCGAGACCAGCAGCGTGAGCACCGCGGTGACGACCCAGAGGACCGAGTACTCCTCCTTGAGCTTGCGCCGCCGGACGAGCTCGACGACCATCAGCAGGATGGCGAGCGCGCCGCCGATCGTCAGTACGCGGATCCGTGCGTCCATCAGCGCGCGCGCTCCTCGGCCGGCAGGGACGGGCGCAGCATGGTGACCAGGATGGAGAGGAACATCTTGTAGATGTAGTACAAGCTCCGGTGGCCCGAGTGCATGCTCTTGCCCGTGGGCATCCGCATCTGGACGCCCACCTCGGAGACGCGGAAGCCGGAGCGGTGCAGCAGGATCAGGATGTCGGCGTCGGGGTAGTCGGCCGGGTAGACGTCCGAGCAGAAGAAGCGCGCCACGTCGATGCGCATCACCTGGTAGCCCGAGGTCGGGTCGGTGACGTGCTGGCTCATGATCCGCGAGGCCATCCGGGAGAAGATCCCCATGCCGATCTTGCGGGCGCGGGAGGGCTCGTAGTGGCCGTCGCCGTCGAGGAAGCGCGAGCCGATGACGATGTCGGCGCTCCCGCCCTCGACCAGCGCCAGCAGGTCGGGCATGAACCCGGCCTTGTGCTGGCCGTCGGCGTCCATCTGGGCGACCCTCGTGTAGCCCTGGCGGACGGCGTACTTGTAGCCGGTCTGCAGGGCGACGCCGTAGCCGGAGTTGACCGGCAGGCGCAGGACCTTCGCGCCGGCGGCGTTCCCGATCCGGGCCGTGTCGTCGGCCGAGCCGTCGTCGATGACCAGCACGTCGGCCCCCGGCAGCGATGCGCGGACGTCCGCGACCACGGCGGCGAGATTCGCCGCCTCGTTGTACGCGGGGATGACGACCAGGAGATCGGGGTGCGGCACGGCGATGGACGCGCGGTTGGTGGTCACCATTGTTCCAACGATCGACCGGGCCGGAGGTTGCGCGCCGGCAGGACCGCAGTGTAGAGCGTCGTCCGGGTCCACCCATGCCATCGCGCCCGCGGGGCCCGCGGCCTCTAGGATGCGCCGCTGATGTCCCGCGCCCGCGCCAGCCTCGACCGGCTCCCGCTGCCGCGCGTGCGCCGGCCCTCGGCGCGCGCGCTGCGCGACGTCCCGCGCCCGCTCGTCCTGCTGCTGGCCGTCGCCGCGGTGCTCTCGCTGTCCTGGAACCTCGCGACCGCGCAGCTGCAGGGCCCCGACGAGGCCGATCACGTCGCCTACGTCGAGCACCTGGCCGAGACGGGCAAGATCCCCTCCGCCGTCGGCGGCGCCGCGTCCTACGCGCCCGACGAGGCCCAGGCGCTCTACGGCTACGGCTACCTGCGCCTGCTCCAGAACCGCCTCGTGCGCCCGCCGTGGAGCCCGCTCGCCGAGCGGTCCTTCCGCAGCTTCGAGGACGCCCAGCCCGCCGGCGCCGGCGGCAAGGGCGACGGACCCAACCCGGTCGGCAAGAACCCGCCGCTCTACTACGTCTACGAGGCGGTCGGCTGGCGGCTCACGCCCGGCGGGTTCTTCGGCAAGCTCTTCGTGCTGCGCGCGATGGGCGGCCTGCTGCTGCTCGCGATGGTCGCCTTCACGTGGCTGCTCGCGGGCGAGGTCTTCCGCCGCCGGCTGCCCCAGACGGTCGCGGCCGGCGTCCCGGCGCTGCTGCCGATGGCCGGCTTCATGAGCGGGATCGTCAACACCGACATCCTGCTGGC
>JAOPZG010000442.1 GCA_025964215.1 Conexibacter sp. | reverse complement strand
CCGCCTCGACCGGCTCGCCGCGCAGCGCCGCGACGACCTCCGAGGGGCGCGCGGGACGGACCGGCTCGAGCGCCGCGCAGCGCTCGAGGATCCGCTGCTCGATCGCCGTGAAGCCGTAGGGCCGCGGCCAGGCGCCGTCGGGGATCACGGCGCCGAGGATCGCGAGGTCGGCGCGGACGTGCTGATCCTCCGGCGGCAGCAGCGCGAAGGCGCGGCGCACGAACTGCGGGTCGAGCGTCAGGCCGCCGACGAGCCCGAGGTTCTGGGCCGCGTGCAGGACGGCGAGCGGGTCCGGCTCGCGCAGCGCGAGCCGCAGCTCGGCGCCGAGCCGGTCGCCGCTGACGCTCTCGAGCGCGCCGCGCTGGACGGCCTCGTAGGCAAGACGGTCGGTCGCGGGCTCCGGGACGAAGCTCAGCCGGACCGCGTAGCGCACGAGCCGCCACAGCCGCGTCGGGTCGTCGCGGAACGAGGCGGCGTGGAGGATCCGCAGCCGTCCGGCCTCGAGGTCCTCGCGCGCGGCCGGCACGGCGGCCAGCTCGCCGGCGCCGTTGAGCGCGAGGGCGTTGATGGTGAAGTCGCGGCGCAGGAGGTCGTCCTCGAGGTCGCCGGCGACGACGTCCGGCAGCGCGCCGGGCGCCTCGTAGCGCTCGCGGCGGGCGGTGATGACGTCGTAGTGGCAGTCGCCGCTGAGGACGTCGTAGGTGCCGAAGCGCTCGTGGAAGGCGACGACGTCGCCGAGCGCGTGCGCGACGGGCTCCGGGTCGCCGACGACCACGACGTCGAGCTCGCCGAGCGGGCGGCCGAGGAGCGCATCGCGCACCGCGCCGCCGACGACCCACGCCTCGGGATGGCGGTCGAGGACGTCGAGCAGCCGCGCGCCGCAGGGCAGCGCGCGCAGCGCGTCGAGGGCCTCGGCAGCGGAGCGCACGTGGTGATCCTCCCAGGCCGCCCGACCGCATACGCTGTTGCCCATGACCCGTCCCTCCGGCGGCCGCCGCCGCCGGTTGGTGTGGATCGTGCCGGCGATCGTGGCTCTCCTGCTCGCCGCCGGCGCGGTCAAGGTGCTGACGGGTGGCCCGGGCGACGTCTCCAACCCCGACGTCGAGTTCGACACGGCGCCGCCGACCGCCCCCACCACGCCGAAGCCGAAGTCCACCTCCAGCTCCGCGAAGGACTCGTTTGACGACGGGTTCGAGTGGCCGGTCTACGGCTACACGAAGAACCGCGCGCGCTACCTGCCGCTCGATCGCCCGCTGCGCCCGCCGTTCACGCTGCGCTGGAAGGTGACGGGCTCGATCCTGCTCGAGTTCCCGCCGGTGCTGTGCGGGAAGTCGCTGTACTTGTTGAAGAACAACGGCGCGTTGTACGCGATCTCGCGGCGGACCGGCAAGGTGCGCTGGCGCGCGAAGCTCGGCTACCTCGCGGCCGCATCCCCTGCCTGCTCGCACGGGACCGTGTACGCCGTGCTGCTCGCGCGCGGCAAGGGCGTGAAGGCGGGCCGCGCGGTCGCCGTCGCCGCCTACACGGGCCGGACGCGCTGGTCGCGCAAGCTGCCCAGCCGCGCCGAGTCCTCGCCGCTGATCGACCACGACCGGCTGTACTTCGGCAGCGAGGACGGCACCGTGTACGCGCTCGACAGCGGCAACGGCGCGATCGTCTGGATCCACAAGGCCGGCGGCGCCGTGAAGGGCGCGCTGGCGCTGGACGACGGACGGCTGTTCTTCGGCGACTACGGCGGGCAGGTCACCGCGCTGCGCCGCGCCGACGGCAAGCAGCTGTGGAAGACCGGCACGAGCGGCGGCGCGTTCGGCCTGAAGTCGGGGAACTTCTACGCGACACCCGCCGTGGCGTATGGGCGCGTCTACATCGGCAACACCGACGGGTTCGTGTACTCCTTCGGCGCCGCCGACGGCAAGCTCGCGTGGCGCCACAAGACCGGCGGCTACGTCTACTCGTCTCCCGCCATCTCCCCCGTCCGCGGCGGCACCGTGTACGCGGGGTCCTACGACGGCAAGCTGTACGCCTTCGACGCCCGCACCGGCAACGTCAAGTGGACGCGCAAGTCCGGCGGCAAGATCTCCGGCGGCCCCGTCGTCATCGGCGACCTGGTGTTCTACTCCAACCTCAGCCGCCACTCGACCGCCGCCGTCGGCGCGGCCACCGGCGCGCCGGTGTGGTCGATTGGCCGCGGGGCCTTCAACCCGGTGATCTCGGATGGTCAGCGGATCTACCTGGTCGGCTACACCAACCTGTACGCCTTCGGCGAGCAGGGCCGGACGGCGGAGGGGACGTTGACGGATGCGGGCCGTGCGCACCGCACCGCCCATTTGGCCGCGGTCGCGAAGCGGCGACATGCGCGCTACGTCGCCTCGCGCGTGGCGGCGCGCAAGCGTGCGGTCGCACGGCGGCTGGCGCTGCGCCGCCGCGGCCTCGAGGTCTGCTTCAAGAGCGGCGGCAAGACCAAGTGCCGGATCCCGAAGCCGCCGGTGTGCTTCCAGCGGTCGTTGGACGGACGGACGATCTGCCGGGCGCGGAAGGACTAGCGGCGCCCGCAACGCGCTGGCTCCGCTTCTGCGGCGGCCAAGGCAGAGCGAGCCGGATCTCCCACGCGCGGCGATTCGGCCCCGAATCGCCCGCCCCGCGCACGCCGACCAACGCCCGCGCCGAGCGCCACAGACGCCAGGGCCACGGCCCGGCTACGGCCGCACGTTCACCCCAGCCTCCAACAGCGC
Organism: Conexibacter sp.; assembly: GCA_025964215.1. Lineage (GTDB taxonomy): Bacteria > Actinomycetota > Thermoleophilia > Solirubrobacterales > Solirubrobacteraceae > Baekduia. The sequence goes on along the minus strand of JAOPZG010000442.1, from coordinate 2,996 downwards.
CGCCTTCGCCTCGTGCACCGTGTGCTCGCCGAAGTGGAAGAGGGACGCCACGATCGTCGCGTCCGCGCCGGCCTGCATCGCCGCCACGAGGTGGCCCAGCTCGCCCGCGCCGCCCGAGGCGATCACCGGGACGTCGACCGCCTCGGCGACCGCCCGCGTCAGCTCGAGGTCGTAGCCGTCCTTGGTGCCGTCGCGGTCCATCGAGGTCAGGAGGATCTCGCCGGCGCCGCGGCGCACGCCCTCGATCGCCCACTCGATCGCGTCGCGGCCCGTCGGCGTCCGGCCGCCGGCCACGAAGACCTCCCAGCCGTCGGCCTGCGACGCGTCCATGCGGCGCTTCGCGTCGATCGCCAGGACGACGCACTGCGACCCGAAGTGCTCGGCCAGCTCGTCGATCAGCTGCGGCCGCGAGACCGCCGCGGAGTTGATCGCGACCTTGTCGGCGCCCGCGTCGAGGACGCCCTGCGCGTCGGCCACCGACCGGATCCCGCCGCCGATCGTGAACGGGATGAAGACGTTGTCGGCCGTGCGCCGCGCGAGGTCGACGATCGTCTCGCGCTGCTCGTGCGTCGCGGTGATGTCGAGGAAGACGACCTCGTCGGCGCCCTCGGCGTCATAGCGCTCCGCGAGCTCGACGGGGTCGCCGGCGTCGCGGAGGCCGACGAAGTTGGTGCCCTTGACGACGCGACCGTTGTCGACGTCGAGGCAGGGGATCACGCGCTTGAGGTGCACGCGCCCAGACTACGCGGCGCGGCGCCTCAGTCGCTCGCGGGCACCGGCCGGTAGGGTTTCTTGTCGAGCCGGTCGCCCGCGTCGGGCTGCAACGCCTGCTGGCCCTCGGCGATCGTGAAGCGGCCCTCGTAGAGCGCCTTGCCGGCGATGACGCCGCCGAGGTTGACCTGGCGCAGGTCGCGCAGGCCGCGGAGGTCGTCGAGCGAGCCGATGCCGCCGGAGTAGATGAAGCGCCCGCGGACGACCTTGGCGATCTTCTTGACCGCCTCGAAGTCGATCCCGCCGAGCATGCCGTCGCGGTCGACGTCGGTGTAGACGAACGAGCGCACGCCGCGGTTCTGCAAGCGCTCGATGACGGCGGCCGCCGGCATCTGCGTCGTCTCCTGCCAGCCGGAGGTCGAGACGTGGCCGCCGCGCGTGTCGACCGAGACGATCGTGCGGTCGCGGAACGCGCCGAGCACGTCGTCGAGGAAGTCGATGTCGTTGAACGCCGCGGTCCCGAGGATCACGCGCTCGGCGCCGGCGCGCAGCGCGTCGCGCACGGCCGGGAGCGTCCGCAGGCCGCCGCCGTACTGGACGGGCACGTGCAGCTCGTGGGTGATCTGCTCCAGGTGCGCGAGCGACTTCGGCGAGCCGGTCCGCGCGCCGTCGAGGTCGACGACGTGCAGGAAGCGCGCGCCCGCGTCGACCCAGGCCCGGGCCGCCTCCAGCGGCGAGTCCTCGTAGACGGTGACCTGGTTGAAGTCACCCCTGATCAGCCGGACCGCCTTGCCCTCGCTGATGTCGATCGCCGGATACAGGATCAAGCTGCCGTCGCCTCCACTGACGTACAGACGCGGACGAAGTTCGCCAGCAGGGCGATCCCGTCGCGCGAGGACTTCTCGGGATGGAACTGGGTGCCGAACACGCTCCCGCGGCCGACGACGGAGGCGAACTCGCTGCCGTAGTCGCTGATGCCGAGCGCGACGTCGTCGTCGAGCTCGAGCGCGGGGACGAAGGAGTGCACGTGGTAGAACGGCGTCGGGTCCGGAAGGCCCTCGCTGAGCGCGGACGGGCGGGTCCAGCGCACGTTGTTCCAGCCGATGTGCGGACGCTTGAGGCCGCGGGCGTCGAGCCGGACGACCTCGCCGGGCAGCAGCCCGAGGCCCTCCTCGGTGGAGCCGAACTCCGTCGAGCCCTCGAAGAGCAGCTGCATGCCGAGGCACGCGCCGAGCACCGGCACGCCCAGGGCCGCGCGCTCGCGCAGGAACTCGGTGAGCCCGGTCTCGTTGAGCGCCTCCATGGCGCGGGCGAACGCGCCCACGCCGGGGACGACGAGCCCGTCGGTCTGCGCCAGCGCCTCGTGGTCGCCGGTCAGCAGCACGGTCGCGCCGGCGCGCTCCAGCGACTTCTGCATGGAGCGGCGGTTGCCCATCCCGTAGTCGACGAGGCCGAGCGTCGTCACGAGGTCAGCGTGCCCTTCGTCGAGGGGACGCCGGTCTCGGTCGGGTCGATCGCGACGGCTTGGCGCAGCGCGCGGGCGAACGCCTTGAACGACGCCTCGATCATGTGATGGGCGTTGGTCCCCGCGTCGACCGTGACGTGGAGCGTCATCTTCGCCGCGGAGGAGACCGCGCGGAAGAACTCCTCGGTCAGCTCGTGGTCGAAGTTGCCGGTGCCACCGGGCGGCAGCTCCGCCTCGAAGGCGAGGAACGGGCGGCCCGAGAGGTCGAGCGCGACGCTCGCCCGCGCCTCGTCCATCGGCACGACCGAGTGGCCGTAGCGGAAGATCCCGACGCGGTCGCCCAGCGCCTTGTCGATCGCCTGGCCGAGCACGATCCCGGTGTCCTCGACCGTATGGTGCGCGCCGGTCTGGAGGTCGCCGGTGACGTCGAGCTGGAGGTCGAGCCGGCCGTGGCGCGCGACCAGGTCGAGCATGTGGTCGAGGAAGCCGACGCCCGTCGTGCGGGTCCCGGCGCCGTCGCCGTCGAGGCCGAGCGTCAGGCGGACGTCGGTCTCCTTGGTCTGGCGTGCGATCTCGGCGGTGCGCGTCATCGCGTGGGATTCTCGCGTACGCGCATCGAGTCCGCGTGCCGGGTGAAGCCCTCGGCCTCCGCGACGGGCACGCCGGCCCGTGCCAGCGCGTCGGCGGCGGGCCCGATCCGCACCACGCTCATGCGCCGCCGGAACTGCCGCGTGGACAGGCCGGAGGTGAAGCGCGCGGCGCCGCCGGTGGGCCGCGTGTGGTTGGAGCCGGCGCCGTAGTCGCCGAACGCGGTCCCGCT
>JAOPZG010000250.1 GCA_025964215.1 Conexibacter sp. | reverse complement strand
GCGACGATGGTCGTCGCGCCCGGGCTCGACGCGATCGCCGCCGCGCACCGCACCGCCGCGGCCGGCGGCGTCGCGCGCCAGCCGCTGCACCTCTCGAACGTCCCCTCCGTCCTGGACCCCACCGTCGCCCCGCCCGGCGGCGGCCACGTCTTCTCGCTCGAGACGCTCTTCACCCCCTACACCTTGAACGGCGGCTGGGAGGACAGCGGCGAGCCCGAGCGCTGGCTGACCGAGTTCGCCCGCCTCGTCGAGCCCGGCTTCCTGGAGGGCGTGCGCCGCTGGCGGCTCGTCGGCCCCGAGGACTACGAGCGCGACTTCTCGATGCCGGCCGGCTACGCGCCGTCCTTCGCCGGCGGCCCGCTCGCCGCCCTCCTCGGCCGCGACCGCGAGCTGACCCGCTACGCCACGCCGGTCGCCGGCCTCTACCTCACCGGCTCGGGGACCTTCCCCGGCGCCGGCGTCTCCGGCGCGCCCGGGCGCAACGCGGCGCGCGTGGTGCTCGCGGCAGTCCGCTGACGCGTCACGAATCTCCTCCCCGCGATCTCCCCCTCGACCTCCTCGCGGCCGGCGACCGCGCGGACGTCGACGCGGCGGTCACGCGCTGGATCGCGCTGAACGCCGCCGGCTGAGGCAGAATCGATCCATGGCCAAGCTGATCTACTCGACCATCGCCTCGCTCGACGGCTACATCGAGGACGCCTCCGGCGCGTTCGACTGGTCCGCGCCGGATGCCGAGGTGCATGGGTTCGTCAACGACCTCGAGCGGCCGATCGGGACGTACCTGTACGGGCGGCGGATGTACGAGACGATGGTCTACTGGGAGACGGCGCCGACCACCGGCGACGACCACGCGGAGGTGCTGGACTACGCGCGGATCTGGCAGGCGGCGGAGAAGGTGGTGTACTCGACCACCCTCACAACGCCCGCGAGCGAGCGGACGCGGATCGAGCCGGCGTTCGACCCGGAGGCGGTCCGCGCGCTGAAGGCCGCGAGCGAGCGCGACATCTCCATCGGCGGTCCCGCCCTCGCCGCCCAGGCGCTGCGGGCCGGGCTCGTGGACGAGCTCAACCTCCTCCTCTCGCCGATCGTCGTCGGCGGCGGCAAGCCGTCGCTGCCCGACGGCGTCCGGCTCGGCCTCGAGCTCCTCGACGAGCGCCGCTTCGCCGGCGGCGCCGTCCACCTGCGCTACCGCATCACCTAGCTCCCGACGACGAGCCGCCCCTCGCGCTCGGCCAGCGCGGCGCGCATCGCCTCGATCCGCGCCAGCACCGGCGCCATGCCGTCGGGGTCGGCGAACGCGAGGCGCCGCTCGCGCTGCTCCGCGATGGCCGCATGGACGTCGTCGAGCGAGAAGCGCGTCGGACGGCGGTCGCGGACGACGACCTCGCCGCCGACGATCACGTGCCGGACGCCCGCGCCCGTCTCCGAGAGCACGAGCGACGCCTCGAGCTCGCGCGCGCCCGCCAGCCCGAACGACGCGCGCTCGACCAGCGCGACGTCGGCCGGCGCGCCGACCTCCAGCGTCCCGAGCCCCGGCACGCCCAGCGCGTTCGCGCCCCCGACCGTCGCCATGCCCAACGCGGACGGGCAGTCGACCCAGTCCTCGTCCGGCCCCCGATGCAGGAGCGTCGCCAGCCGCATCGCGAACCACATCTGCTGGTCGTCGGAGGACGCCGCGCCGTCGGTGCCGACGCCGACGGCAACGCCCGCCGCGAGCAGGTCCGCCACCCGCGCCCGGCCCGAGCGCAGCCGCGCGTTGGCCGCGGGGTTGTGCACCACCACGCCGCCGCGCTCCGCGATCAACGCGATGTCCTCGTCCTCGAGCCAGACGCAGTGCGCCATCGAGACGTCCGGGCCGAGCACGCCCAGCTCGTCGAGCACCGCGACTCCGGAGCGCCCGCCGAAGCGCAGCCGGCACGCCGCGTCCTGCACGCGCGTCTCGAGGACATGCAGTTGCATCGTCGTCCCCCGCCGCCGCGCGAGGTCCGCCATCCCCACCAACAAGTCCTCCGAGGCCCACTGGATCCCGCTCGCCCCGGCGAGGACATGCAGCCGCCCGCCCTCGGCGCCGTGCCAGCGGTCGATCGCGTCCTCGGTCAGCGCGATCGCCTCGGGCGTCTCCACCGCCGGCACCTGCTGCGGGATCAGCGTCGCGCCCACGCCTTCCACACCAAGATGGCGCGCGAGGTCGGCGGTCGCGTCGCGGTCGCTGAACAGCGGCGCCATCCCGCCCCGGATCCCCGCGTCGCGGTAGGCGCGCATCACGCCGTCGAAGCCCCCGTCGCGGATGGGCGTCATCCCGACGTGGTCGAGCACCGACGTCGTCCCGCACAGCAGCATCTCCGCCGCCGACGCCAGCGCGCACCAGTAGTGGTCCTCGGCCGAGTACGGCCCGGACTCCCCCATGAGCCGCGCGAGCCACGGCTCGAGCGCGAGCCCGTCGCCGAGCCCGCGCATCGGGTTCTCCGGCGAGTGCGTGTGCGCGTTGACGAGTCCCGGCATCGCGAGCAGCCCGCGGCCGTCGAGCACGTCGTCGCCAACGCGCGGAGCCGCCGGCTCGATCGCGGCGACGCGCCCCTCCTCCAGAACCAGATCGACCCCGAGCCGCAGGTCCCCCGGCGCCACCAGCAGGTCGACCCCCGCGACGATCACCGTCCCACCATCCGCACGCGCATCGACTTGTAGGTCCTGATCATCAAGGTGGGGTGCAACTCGGCCTCCAGGACCTCGATCCGCGACCAGCGCGCGACCGCGCGCGTCAGGACCTCGCGGGCCTCCAGCCGCGCGACGTGCGCGCCGAGGCAGGTGTGGACCCCGCCGCCGAAGGCGACGTGGCGGTTGGGCTCGCGCGCGACGTCGAAGACGCCGGGCTCGGGGAACACGGAGGGATCGCGGTTCGCCACGAGCACCGCGCACTGCAACACGTCGCCCTCGCGGATCGCGCAGCCGTGCAGCGAGAAGTCCTCCAGCGCCACGCGCCCCATCGTCAGCGCCGGCGAGACCCAGCGCAGGGCCTCCTCGACCGCGGGCCGGACGAGCGCCGGATCGTCGTGCACGCGCTCCCACTCCCCCGGCGCGGAGGCGAACGCCTCGACCATCCCCGACAACAAGGTCTGCGTGGTCGACGTCCCGGCGGCGAGCGACTCCATCGCCTGCGTCAGCACGTCGTCCCAGGACAGCACGCCCTCGCGGTACGCGCCGACCAGCCATGACAGCAGGTCGTCCCCCGGCGCGGCGAGCCGCGCGACCGCCAGCTCCTCCAGGTACGTCACGAGCCCGAGCATCGCGGCCTGCCCCCGCGCGAGGTCGTCCTCGTCGACGATCGCCGGGTCGAGCAGCACGTCGATCGCCACCGTGTCCTCGTGCAGCAACCCCATCAACTGCTCGACGTCGTCGTCGGGCAGCGCGAAGAGCGACGCGAAGACCCGCGCGGGCAGCGGCCGCGCCACCTCCGCGACCCAGTCCACCTCGCCGTCGTCCGGCAACGCCTCCACCAACTCCGCGGCCAGCCCCGCGACGAGCGCACCCATCGACGCCCCCACCGCCGCCCGCGTGAACGGCGGCGTGAAGGCGCCCCGCACGCGGCGGTGGTCCTCCGCGCCCAGGTTGATCAGCAAGCCCTCCTGGAAGCGCTCCAGCGCGCTCCCCGCGCCGAACGGCCGCCGCTCGTCGTAGCCCCGCACGCGGTGGATGTCGGTCCCGCACCGCACCCGGTCCTTGAGCAGCGCCGCGACGTCGTCGTACCGCGTCACGAACCAGAAGCCGTCGCGCAGGGCGACCACCGGCGGCAGGCCGGCGAACGCCGAGTGCAGCCGCCGGGGCAGCCCGGGATCGCGGAAGTCGATCCCGGGCGCGCCGACGCTCATCAGAGGCCGATGCCCTGCTTGATGAACTCGTTCGTGAACAGGTCGGCCGGCTTCAGGCCGTCCGGCACCTTGATGTTGTTCTTCTTGTAGATCGGCACGACGATGTCCAGCATCTTCTGGACCTTGGCTTCGTCGATGTTGCCGAGGGTGTCGTCGTCACCGTTGTTGATGATCTTGTTGTCCACCTGCGCCTTGGCGGCGAAGGCGGCCAGCGCGGCCGGGTAGACCCAGCCGTTGTTGTACTTCTCGGCGGCCTTGACGATGATGCCGTCGGCCGTCGTCGGGTCCTTGGCGTAGTCGACCTGCGCCTGCTGGATCATCGGCACCAGCTTCTTCAGGCACGGCGCGTCCTTCGACAGGTCGCCCTTGCGGACGGCCAGCGTCTCCCCGTAGTTGGGGTAGCCCGCCTGCTCGATCGAGAGCGTCGAGACCGGCTTCATCCACGCCTTGACCTGGTGCTCGTACTGCCAGGGCTCCGCGGTGATGAAGCCCTGCTGGACGAGCGACCCGCCAGAGGAGACGAAGCGCGCCGGCTTGCCGTCGTAGGAGGAGTCGACCTGCGACTTCTTCAGCACGCCCGAGCCGGTCAGGTAGTCCATGTACACGTTGCTCTTGAAGTACAGGACCTTGGTGTCGGTCTTCCCGATGTCGGCGATCGACTTGAAGTCGTGCTTGGCCGGGTCGAAGATCAGCACCTGCGCCCAGTGCTCGCGCGGCGCCATGACGGAGACCGTCGGGAGCTTCTTGGCGTTCTGGATCGACTCGTCCGTGTTGACGTAGCCCAGCATGATGCTGTTGTCCACGTACATCTGCTGGGTCGGGCTCTGGAAGCCGGTGGCGGGGCCGCCGGCGCGGATCTCGATCTTGACGCCGGTGTCCTTGCCCTGCGAGATGAGCGGCGCGGTGTAGCGCTTCTTGGACGTGTCGTACGTGCCGTCCGGCGACGCCAAGGCGTACACCTCGGAGTGGTCGGACTCCGGGTTCCAGTCGGTCTGCACGACGATGGTCGAGGGGCAGACGTCCTTCAGCGACGTGGCGCTGTCGGTCGACGCGGCCGCGGCCGTCGTCGTGGCGGTGGTCGACGCGGCACTGCTGCCGCCGTCGTCGTCGCTGCTGCCGCAGCCGGCGGCGACGATTGCGGTGACGCCGAGTGCCAGAAGCAGCGTCGGGATGCGGGAGGACCTGGTCATGGGCTCCATTCCATGGGATGTGTGCGTGCGTGCTTGGGGGAAGTGATGGGTCAGCGCGTGCCGCGCGTGGCCGTGTGCCAGCGGCCGACGACGCGGCGCTCCAGCCACGTGACGGCGAGGAACACGGCGATGCCCAGCGAGGACGAGAGGATCACCGCGGCGTAGAGGCGCTCGGACTCGAGCTCCGAGGCGTAGGTGTTCATCAGCGTGCCGATGCCCGGCGTGCCCTGCTGGAAGAAGAAGTCGCCGACGACCGCGCCGATGACCGACGCGCCGGCCGCGATCCGCAGGCCGGTGAAGATCGCCGGCATCGCCGCCGGGAGCTGGAGCTTGACCAGCCGCGTGATCCGCCCGCCCTTGTGCAGGGAGAAGAGGTCGTGGTGTCCTTGGTCGACCGAGAGCAGGCCGAACAGGGTGTTGGTGATGACCGGGAAGAGCGCGATCAACACCACCACGAACACGCGGCTGGAGAAGTTGTAGCCCAACGTGAAGCCGACGAGCGGCACGAGCGCGAGGACCGGGATCGTCTGGAGCACGACGGCGTACGGGTAGAGCGAGCGCTCGACCCACTTGGCCTGGCTCATCGCGATCGCCGTGCCCATCCCGATGACGATCGACAGGAAGAGGCCGACCATCGCGGCCTTCGTCGTCAGCCACAGGCTGGTGAACAGCTCGGCGCGGTTGTGGCCGTCGAGGAACGCGACGTTCACGACCGCCCACGGCGGCGGCAGCAGGAAGCGCTTGGACTCGGCCAGGATCACCTGGCTGACGAGGATCCACGCGCCGATCACCACCAGGAACACGAGCAGCGGCGGGATGACGAGCGCGGCGAAGGACGTGCCGCGCTCGCGCAGCGCGATCCGGCCACCCGCGCCGCCCATCGCGGTCGGGGCGGCGACGTCGACGTCGGAGGCGGGCACGGCGGGCGTGGAAGGCATGGCGCTCACGCGAACGCTCCCCGCAGGCACTCCGACACGCGGCCGGAGAGCTCCGCGAACGCGGGCTCGAAGCGCAGCTCCGGCTTGCGCGGGTAGGCGAAGGGCACCTCGAAGTCCCCCACGATCCGGCCCGGCCGCGCGCTCATCACGAGCACGCGGGTGGAGAGGAAGACCGCCTCGGCGATCGAGTGCGTGATGAACAGGCCGGCGAAGCCCTCGCGCTCGAAGAGCGCCAGCAGCTCGTCGTTGAGCCGCTCGCGCGTGATCTCGTCGAGCGCGCCGAACGGCTCGTCGAAGAGGAACGTGCTCGGCTGGAGCGTGAGCGCGCGCGCCAGCGACGCGCGCATCTTCATGCCGCCCGACAGCGACTTGGGGTACTTGCTCTCGAAGCCGCCGAGGCCGACGAGGTCGATCGCCTCCTGCGCGGCCTTGCGGCGCTGCGCCTTCGGCATCCCCTCCAGCTCGCCGAGCAGCTCGACGTTGCCGCGGACGGTCCGCCACGGCAGCAGCGTCGCGTCCTGGAAGACGTAGCCGAGGTTGCCGGGGCCGATGCCGACGTGGCCGCCGGTCGCGTCGATCAGGCCGGCGGTGATCTTCAACAACGTGGACTTGCCGCAGCCCGAGGGGCCGACGATCGAGACGAACTCGCCGGGCGCGACGGAGAACGAGGCCTCCTCGACCGCCTGCGTCCCGTCGGGGAAGCGCATGGCGACGGCGTCGAAGGTGAGGCCGGGCGGGGCCTGCGTGGACGGTGAGGCGGTGATGGTCTGGGTCATGTGAGCGCTGGGACGTTGGACAGGGGAACGAGCGCGGTGCGGACGTCGGTGCGGGCGACGCAGCGGCCGGCGTGGATGACGAAGCGGTGCTCGGAGGCGCGGGCGATCGCGTCGGCGAGCGAGCTGCCGCGGACGGCGAGGATCTCGGCGGGCGCGCCGTCGACCAGCGCGACGGCGGGCAGGCCCATCGCGGCGCGGGCGCCGGCGCTGACGAGCTCCCACGCCTCCTCGGGCAGCAGGTGGCCGGCCATGACGAGCAGCGCCGCGGTCTCCAGCGCGTCGGAGCGCCCGACGCAGTTGAAGGGATCGCGGACGTTGTCGGCGCCGGCGGCCACGACGGCGCCCGCGGCGCGCAGCGCCCGGATCGCGGTCAGCCCGCGCGGCGGGGACTGCGCGACGTCGCGCGCCTGGAGGTAGAGGTTGGTCTGCGGGAGCGCGACGACGGCGACGCCGGCGGTGGCCAGCTCGGCGGCGACGGTCGCCTGGACCTCCGGCGTCTGCACGCCGAGCGAGACGCAGTGCGAGGCGACCGCGCCGGCGACGAAGCCGCGCTCGATGACCATGCGCGCGAGGTCGCGGACCGCGAGCGCGCGCGGGTTCAGCGTCTCGTCGCTGTGGAGGTCGATCGGCGCGCCGGCCGCCTCGG
>JAOPZG010000418.1 GCA_025964215.1 Conexibacter sp. | reverse complement strand
CGGCCGCGGCCTGGTCGAGCGCGGCGGAGAGGCCGTCGGCGTCCGCGACGTCGTAGAAGGCCACCAGGTTGGTCGAGCGGAAGCTCATGAGCTCCATGCCGGAGTTCGCGTACATCTTGGACGAGCCGGACGGCGCCGAGCCGAAGGTGACCGACAGGTGCCCGTCGCGCGAGCGCCGCCGGCTGACCGGCACGTGCCGGATCGGCGAGTCCGACAGCGAGTCGTCGCCGACCGCGACGAGCGCGCGCTCGTCCGTCACGCCGTAGACCGTCTTGCGCTTGCGCCGCCGCTTGGCGAAGAAGCGCCCGACGAGCATGTAGGCGCCGACGAGGACGAACGGGATCCCCCAGAGCGGGAACAGCCACCCCGCGCCGCCGTCGACCTCGGTGATCGCGGTGAGCTCCCAGACGACCACGAACCCGGCCCACAGCAGGCTGAACGGGATCAGGTACACGTCGGCGGCCGTGAACGTCACGTCCGGATCCGGCCGCCCGGACCACAGCAGCCGCTCGCCGGGCCGCAGGTAGGGCGCGAGCCGTGCGCTCGGCGTGGCGGTGTCGAGGGTGCGCTCTGGCATGTCGTCGGTGGATGTACCCACCGCGGCAGGAGTAGCCTCGCCCCATGAGCCCGATCCCCGGAGAGCCGCTCGATCCCAAGCCGCGGGAGCTCACGACGAGCGATGGCCGGAAGTTCAAGCTGAAGGTCCCCGGCCTGCCGCCGCAGGTGAAGCCGACGAAGACCGAGGAGCGGGGCAGCGCGGAGCCGCCGCGCGATGACCCGCGGCCGCCGGTCAACCCGGGGCACGCGGGGGTGTAGCTAGCGCCAGCGCCAGGCGCTCTTGACGTGCGCGAGCGCGGTGGCTCCGGCGGCCGCCTGCGCGCTGTCGGTGTCGGCCTCGAGGAAGAAGACGCGGCCCTTGCGCAGGACGACGAGGTCGGTCTGCACGATGGTGCGCTGCTGGTAGGTGTAGGTGAACGCGCCCTTCGCCGCGGGGCTGCCCTCGTAGGTCGTGCGCGTGACGGCGCCCGAGGGCTGGACGCCGGTGGCGGCGGTCGGCGTGCCGACGACCGCGTCGAAGACCGCGACGGGTGAGGAGGGCAGCGACTTCCTCTTGAGCTGCTTGGCGAGCAGCGACGCGCGGTGCTCGAGGATCGTGATGCCGACCCCGCCCGCGCTGGGGACGCCGACGCCGTCGACCTTCGCCCCCGGCGAGGCGAGCGCGAAGAGGTGCTCACCGGACTTGGCCTTGGCCTTGACCGACCAGCCGGACGGCGCGGTCGTCCTGAACGTCGCACCGGTGAGCTTCTTGCCGCCGCCCGCGGCGAGCGCGGGCGCGGACGAGAGGGCGAGCGCGACGGTCGCGCCGATCGCCGCACGTCTGCTGAGCGTCTGCATGCGGTGCGGCATGCCCAGCCGCGCGCAGAACGATGCGCGCGCCTACGACTCGGGCGGCGGAGGCGGCGGCGCGCGGTGGTGCTTGGCGGCGACGCGCTCGGCCTCGCCGGCGTCGAACATCGTCCGGGCGACGGCGAGCGTGTAGAGGACGACGCCGACCAGCAGCGCGACGACCCCCGGCGCGCCGGCGACCAAGGCCACCACGAACGCCACCACGCCCACCGCGAGGTTCAGCGGCTTGCCCGCCGCGTTGACGGCGAGCGACGCCGCGAGCTCCTGGCTCGTCGGCTCCCGGCCGCCGTCGCTCACGGGCGCGCCACGACCTGGAGCTCCTCGGCGCGCACCCGCACGATGTCGCCCGGGTGCAGCTGCCGCCCGCGGCGCTCCTCGCGCTCGCCGTTCACGTACACCTCGACGTCGGCGAGGAACTCCTTGACCTCTCCCCCGCCGTCGACCATGTCGGTGAGCTTCAGCAGCTGACCCAGCCGGATCATGTCGCCACGGATCTGCACGTCGCGCGCCATGCGGAGCCCGCCGCGGCTAGCGGCCGGAGTAGCGGCCCGCGGTGCTGCCCGAGCCGGAGCGCGAGCGCGGGCGGCGCTTGCGCGCGCCGGTGGTGCGGGGCGCGCCGGGCGGGAGGCCGTGTCCCGGCTTCGCGCCGCCGCGCTCGCTGCGCAGCAGGCCGCTCTGGCCGAACTCGGCGAGGATGCCGAGCTGAGTCGCCATCTTCTGGACGTCGCCGGCCTGCTCGGTGCCGACGAAGGTGACGCCCTCGCCCGTGCGGCCCGCGCGGCCGGTGCGGCCGACGCGGTGGGTGTAGGTGTCGCCGTCCTCCGGCGGATCGAAGTTGATGACGTGCGAGACGTCGCGCACGTCGATGCCGCGGGCGGCGACGTCGGTCGCGACCAGCGTGTCGACCTCCCACGCCTCGAAGGCGGCCAGGGCGCGCTCGCGCTGGCGCTGGGACTTGTCGCCGTGCATCGCGACGGCCTTGACCCCCGAGGTGCTCAGGCGCTTGACCAGCCGGTCGGCGCCGTGCTTGGTACGCACGAACACGAGCGCCAGGTCGCGCTCGCAGTCGAGCTCGGAGACCAGCGCCTCCAGCCGGTCGGCGCCCTTCAGGGCGACGAAGCGGTGGTCGACGTCGATCGTGGCGCGCCGCTCGGACGGCCCATGCTCGTGGGTCACCGGATCGGTCGTGTATCGGCGAGCGGTGACACCGGCCTGGCCGTCGAGAGTCGCGGAGAAGAACAGCGTCTGGCGCTGCTTGGGGCAGGCGGAGACGATGCGGGCGACCGCGGGGCGGAAGCCCATGTCGAGCATGCGGTCGGCCTCGTCGAGGACCAGGAACTTCACCTTGGACAGCGAGATCGAGCGGCGCTGCATGAGGTCCTCGAGGCGACCGGGCGTCGCGACGATGATGTGCGACTTGGCCGCGTCGCGCTCCTGCTTGACGATGCCGACGCCGCCGTAGACCGCGCTGATGCGCAGCGCGCGGGCGTGGGCCAGCGGGTAGAGCTCGTCGACGATCTGCGAGGCCAGCTCGCGGGTCGGCGCCAGGACGAGCGCCGAGGGGCGCGGGTCGGTGGCCTCGATCATGTCGAGCATCGGCAGGCCGAAGGCCAGCGTCTTGCCCGAGCCCGTCGGGGACTTGGCCAGGACGTCGCGGCCGGCGAGGACGTCGCCGATGATGAGCGACTGGATGGGGAACGGGGCGTCGATGCCGCGCTCGGAGAGCGCGCGGACGACCGCGTTCGAGACGCCGAGATCGGCGAAGGACTGCGAAGACATGTGGGACTCCAGTGCGGCGTGCTGCCGCGGACGATTCGGGGAGACTGCTGACCCGAACCGCATCTGGCGGGACCCAAGCAAGCTGCCTC
>JAOPZG010000408.1 GCA_025964215.1 Conexibacter sp. | reverse complement strand
GCCGGATCCTCGCGGCGGTCGCGCTGGCGCTCGTTGTCGTCGCTGCGGCGCTCGGGGCGCTGCTCTCCCGCGGCACCTACGAGACCTATCCGCAGGAGCAGCTCACGAGCGCCGCGGGGCAGGCGCGGGCGCCCGCCTGGACGGTCCCGTGCCGGCGCGGGCCGCGGGCCAACGAGCAGCCCCTGTGCGCGCACGTCAGCGGCCGCGTGATCTGGATCCAGAAGCACGACCCCGACGGCGACGGCGACCGCCACCTGATCGTGATCAGCCGGCTGCACCCGCGGATCGTCAAGCTCGCGGCCGTGCTGCCGGTCGCTCGCCTCCCGCGCATCGGCGCCCGGATCGACGCGGTCGGCTGGCTGTCGGTCGGCGCCAGCGGCCACACCGAGCTCGACGCCCAGCGCTACGCGAGCGGCGGCCGGACCGCGCTGCACCCGTAGGCCCTAGGCCACGACGCGCACGGGCGACGACGCGGCGGCGAGCTCGTCGTCGCCGGCCCGCGTCGTGCGATGCGCGCGGATGATGCGCAGGCGCCGCTCGCGGGTCTCGCGGTCGTCGGCGAGGATCGCGAGGCGCCAGCCGAGGAAGGCCCACAGGTCGACGGCGAGCAGGACGGCGACGGCGATCAGGATCGCCAGCGCGAAGCCGAGGCCGACGCGGCCGCGGTCGTGGTCGGGCACGCGGGTGTCGAGCGCGAGCGCGACGTCGGCGTCGGGGCGCACGACCGGCGTCGCCTCGATGTTGTCCTTGAGGACGTCGTAGGCCGGCTTCGGGCGCCCGTCGTAGGTGATGAGGCCCTTGTGGTGGATCGTCGTGCGGTCCGCCGCGCGGAGCTGCGCGCCGCCGTCCCACGCCGGCTTGATCGCGAACTCCTGGAGCGTCCAGTAGATCGCACCGCTGAGCGTCGGTGCGCGCTTGACGGCCGCGAGCACGTCGCGCGTGTAGAGCTCCTGGAAGGCGTAGGTCTGCTTCTCGGTCGCCGGCCCGGTCAGCGTCGACTCCGCGCCGAACTCGGTCAGCACGAGCCCCGCGTCGGGGTACTCGGCGCGCATCCCGGCCAGGTACGGCCCGAGCGAGCGGATGTCCGCGGTCGAGTGGCCGGGCTTGCCGGGGTACCAGCCGAAGTAGCTGTTGATCCCGAGCAGGTCGAACGCCGCGTAGGCCTCCTGGCGCACGTAGCCCGGGTAGCTCAGCGTGTCGACGGCGGTCGGCAGCGTCGGGTCGAGGTCGACGGTCAGCGCGCGCGCGTCGCGCAGGAAGGCCGCGGTGCCGGGCACCTTGTCGGGGATCACCGACAGCTCGTTGGCGACCGAGTGCGTGATCGTCGAGGGGTGGTCGCGGGTCTGGAGGACCGCGGCGCGGACGGTCGAGAGCGCGGTGTCGCGCTGGGCCTCGGTGACCAGCAGCTTGTCGCGGTGGTAGATCGGGGCCTGGCTCCAGACCATGATGCCGGCCGCGTCGAGCTTGTCCTGCAAGCGCTGGTCGAGCGCGTAGTGCGCGCGCGTCACGTTCGCGCCGACCGCCTTCAGCTGGGCGACGATCGCGTTCACGTCGTCGTCGGTCAGCGCGGGGCCGTGGCCGTCGACGTCCTCCTGGATCGAGGCGCCGCGCAGCTCGACCGGCTTGCCGTTGAGCTCGAGCAGCCCGTTGCGGACCGTCACCGTGCGCAGGCCGATCCGCGCGCTGTCGCGCTGCCAGACCGGGCCGCCGGCGCCGGCCGTCTCCAGGGACGCGCCGTAGAGCGCGGGATGGCCCGGGCCCCAGAGCTGCGCGTCGCCGCTCACCGGCACGGAGAAGCGCACGCGCGCCGTCTCGCCCGGGGCCAGCGGGCGGGCGAGCGCGCTCGCGCTGCCGGCGTCCCTGCCGTCGGGGTTCGTCAAGTGCGCGAGCAGCTTCGGCCGGATCGTCGCGGCGCTGCGGTTCTCGACCGTCGCGTCGACCAGGACGCTCCACGAGCAGTTGCCGCCGTCCTCGTCGCAGTGCTGGCGCGGCAGGAAGCCGGGGTCGTGGGTCACCAGCGCGCCGAGCGGGACGAGCTGCGCCGGGCGCGTCATCCCGCCCCAGTTCCACCAGCCCTCGCGCGGCTCCTTGCCCTTGTGGTTGTCGGCGCGCACGACCAGCTCGTGCGGCCGGCCGTCGGCGAGCTGCGGCAGCGCAACGGTGAACGGCGCGTAGGGGTCGCTGTGGACCGCGATCCGCCGGCCGTCGAGGAAGACGTCGGCGAGGCGGCGGACCTGCTCGAAGTGCAGGCCCCACGCGTAGCCCGCGGGCGTCCCGGTCGGCTGCGTGAGCCTGATGCGGTACCAGCCGGTCTGGCCGGAGAAGACCTTGGCGTCGGGGTGCGGGTCGAAGACGTGCGGGAGGTCGACGGCTGTCCAGGTCAAACCGCCGGGCCCGCCAGGGTGGGTGGGTCCGATTCCGCGCAGGCCGGCGTTCGTGGGGTCGGGCGCGTACTCCCAGCCGCCGGAGTCGAGATCCACCGCGCGAGGAGGCGCAGGAGCGGCCACAGCAGTGCCGGAACCGGCCGCGCAGATCAGCGCAGCCGCGCACAGGCATGCGGCGAGTTCTCGCACCACGCGGGGGATCATCGCTGAAGCATCGGCAGACGGCGCATCGCTCTCCAGCGGGGCGTTCGCCTGCCAACGCCCTACTCCTTCCCGGCGAGCTCCTCCAGCCGGGCCGCCAGGCGCCCCATCCCGCGCTCCGAGGCCGCCGCGGACGCCGCGCCGAAGGTCGTCGGCGCGTCGGCGGGAGCGGTCACGGAGATCGGCTGGAGCGTCGCGATCCGGCGGAACTCGCGCAGCTCGTCGGCCTGGTCGCGCAGCGCCCGCGCGACCCGCGGGCGCTCCTGGTCGGCGCCCGCGATCGCGGCCTCGAGGTCGCCGTGCACGCGCAGGATCTCGCCGGCCGTCTTCTCCCCGATCCCCTTGGCGCCGGGGATCCCGTCGGACGGGTCGCCTCGCAGCGCGATGAAGTCCGGGACCTGGTCGGGCCGGATGCCGTAGCGCGCCTTGACGCCAGCGACGTCGACCAGCTCCGGCCCGTCCTTGCCGCCGCGCGGGTAGAGCACCTGCACCGCCTCGCCGACGCACTGGAACATGTCCCGGTCGCCGCTGAAGATCAGCGCCGTCCCGCCGGCCGCGACCTCGGCGGACGCGTACGCGCCGAGCAGGTCGTCGGCCTCGAGGTCGCCCGCGTCCTCCCACGCCCAGCCGAACGCGCCGAAGAAGCTCGGCGCGTCGGCCCACTGCGGCGCCAGCTCGTCGGGCACGGGCGGGCGGTCGGCGTGGTAGTTCGGCAGCGCCTGCACGCGGTAGCCCGCCGCCTCGGCGCCGCTGCACAGCACGACCGCGCGCGGCGCGTGGCGCTCGACCGCCCACAGCACCTGGTTGGCGAAGCCCAGCAGCGCGTTGACCGGCTGGCCGTCGGCGCCCGTAATGGACTTCGGCAGTCCGTAGAAGGCGCGGTAGAGCAGCGATGGCGCGTCGACGACCAGGAGCGGACCCATGTGACCCCTACTCTGGCAGGACTCCCCGATGCCCAAGATCCCCACCAGCCGCCTCGCCCGGACCGCCAAGTTCGGCGGCCTCGTCGCGGGCCAGAGCGCGCGCTGGGCCGGCACCCAGGCCGCGAACCGCCTCCGCTCCGACGAGGGCGCCGAGGCGGCCGACGCCAAGCGCGCCCTCGCGCTGGCCGACGAGCTGGTCACGCAGCTCGGCCAGATGAAGGGCGCGGCGATGAAGCTCGGCCAGGTCCTCTCGACCGTGGACTTCGACATGGTCCCCGAGGGCGAGCGCGAGGCGTTCAAGGAGAAGTTGTCGTCCTTGCGCGACGACGCGCCGCAGGTGCCGTTCAAGAAGATGGAGAAGGTCATCGTCGACGACCTCGGCGGCTCGCTGGACGAGCACTTCCGGGAGCTCGACGACAACCCGGTCGCCGCCGCCTCGATCGGCCAGGTCTACCGCGCCGCGCTGCACGACGGCCGCGACGTCGCCGTCAAGGTCCAGAACCCGGGGGTCGCCGAGGCGGTCGAGACCGACCTGCGCAACGCCGCCGTCCTGCTCCCGCTCGTCAAGCGGCTCGCGCCCGGCCTCGACGCCAAGGCGATCCTCAACGAGCTGCGCGACCGGATCGGCGAGGAGCTCGACTACGAGCTCGAGGCCCAGAACCAGCGCCGCGTCGCCCGGGCGTTCAAGGGCCATCCGTTCATCCGCGTGCCCGACGTCGTCACCTCGATGTCGACCCGCCGCGTCCTGATCACCGAGTTCGTGCAGGGCCGCGGGTTCGCGGAGGTCAAGGAGCTGCCGGAGGCCGAGCGCGATCGCTTCGCCGAGATCTGCTTCCGGTTCTTCTACGGGCTGGTCCGGCGCGAGCGGATCGCCGCCGGCGACCCCCATCCCGGCAACTACCTGCTCGGCGACGACGGCCGCGTCTGCTTCCTCGACTTCGGCCTGATCCGGCGGATGGACGCCGACTACCTCGACGGCGAGCGCGCGCTGGCCAAGGCGGTCGTCGGTGGCGACGCCGCGGGCGTGCACCGCTGGCTGTCCGATCTCGGCTACCTCCCGGACCCCGCGGCCTTCGACCCCGAGCGCGTCCTCGGCCAGCTCACCGCGGCCGGCGAGTGGTACTTCACGATCGGCTTCCGGCGCCTGTCGCCCGAGTACGTGCGCACGTCGATGGAGATCTCCGGCTCGCCCGCCTCGCCGTACTTCGAGGAGATGCGCCGCCAGACGATCCCGCCGCAGGCGCTGCTGCTGCGGCGCATGGAGGGCCTGCTCTTCAGCGTCCTCGGAGAGCTGCGCGCCGGCGCCGACTGGGGCACGCTCGCGCTCGAGTACATGGCGGAGGAGCCGCCCTCGACGCCGCTCGGCCGTGCCGAGGCGGACTGGCTCGCCTCCTCGTCATAGACTGCCGCGCTATGGCAGCCACGGTCATCAACGGGCTCGACGAGCTCAAGAGCAAGGTCGGCCAGGAGCTCGGCGTGAGCGACTGGCTCGAGGTCACCCAAGAGGCGGTCGACGCCTTCGCGGAGGCGACCGACGACCACCAGTGGATCCACGTGGATCCGGAGCGCGCGAAGGAGACCCCGTTCGGCGGCACGATCGCCCACGGCCTCTACACGCTGAGCCTCGGCCCGCAGTTCTCCTACGCCATGTTCGAGATCGCGAACGTCGCGTTCGGCATCAACTACGGCTACGACCGCGTGCGCTTCCCGGCGCCGCTGCCGGTCGGCTCCAAGGTCCGGATGCGCGCCACGCTGACCAAGGCCGACGAGGTCCCCGGCGGCGTCCAGTTCACCGTCACCCAGACCTTCGAGCGCGAGGGCGGCGACAAGCCGGTCTGCGTCGCCGACGCGCTGGCGCGCGTCTACGGGGGCTGAGCCGTCACCTCGCTGCCCTTCGCCTCGCCGGACGCGCCCGCGGTCCTGCCGCGCGGCCCGCACGGGCTGGCGCGCGACGTCGTCCTCGCCTCGCAGCGCGGCCGGCTGCTCA
>JAOPZG010000403.1 GCA_025964215.1 Conexibacter sp. | reverse complement strand
CCAGATCCGCTCGCCGTTGACCCACGTGCCGTTCGAGGACCCGAGGTCGGTCACCGACCAGCCAGAGGGGAAGCGCTCGACCACGGCATGGAGACCGCTGGCGGTCTCGTCGTCGTTCATCGCGATGTCGTTCGCGGAGTCGCGACCGACGGTCCAGCGCTCGCCCTCCAGAGGCAGCCGGCGGCTGCTCACACCCGAGATCACCTCGATGTGGGCGGACACGCCTTCGATAGTCGCAGACCGGCCGGGTCAAAGCTGGCTTTCCGGACCCCGCGGGTCGATCATCCCCCGATGCCACCGGGGCAGGTGAGGACATGGTGACGCTCGGCGACTCCCGGTATGAGTTGCTCGAGACGCTCGGCGCGGGCGGCGAGGCGCGTGTCGTGAAGGCACTCGACCGGCGCCACGACCGCCTGGTCGCGTTGAAGATCCGCCCCGTCGCTGACGAGCGCTCGCGCGCGGGGCTCCTCGCCGAAGCGCGTGTCCTCCTCGCCATCCCCCCTCACCGGGCGCTTCCGCTGGTCCGCGAAGACTTCTTCGAGGGCGGCGAGTACATCATCGCAATGGACTGGGTCGACGGGATCGACCTTGCCGTGCTCGTCCGCGACGAGGGTCAGCCGGGTCTGGCGGTTTCCAGCGTGCTCGCGTACCTGGCCGAGGCGGCGCAGGCACTGACGCACCTGCACGCTCAGACACCCCCGATCTACCACGGTGACGTCAAGCCGGCCAACCTGATTCTCGCCAAGGGCGGCACCGTCAAGCTCGTGGACTTCGGACTCTCCTCAGCGCGCGAGGTCCCGGGCGCACTCACCGGCACCCCTGGGTTCCGTGCACCTGAGCTCGCCGCAGGGCAGCGGCCGACCCGCGCGAGCGACATCTACGCCCTTGCAGCGACGGCGTTCGCCCTGCTCAGCGGCGAGGCGCCGGCCGGCGAGCTCCCATCCTGGGAGGGGATCGACCCCGATCAGGCGCGCCAGCTCGAGGCCGCGATCCGCCTCGGCATGGCGACCGACCCGTCGCGGCGCCCGACAACGGCCGGCGAGCTCATCGAGCGGCTGCGGACCGGCTGGGAGGCGGGGCTGCCGAGCGGCGTCGTCACGTTCTGCCTGTCCCAGATCGACGGCGCCGCAGCGCTCTGGGATCGGCACCCGCAGGCGATGGCGACGACGCTGGTGCGCCACGACGAGCTGATCGCCGCCGCCGTCTCCGCCCACCACGGCAGTGTCGTGACGACCACCGGGGACGGCGACAGCACCGTCTCGGTCTTCGCGTCAGCGACCGACGCGGCGGCTGCGGCCCTGGCCGCCTCCCGGGCGCTCGCCGTCGAGGCGTGGCCGCAGGAGCTTCGCATCGCGGCCCGGTGGGGACTGCACACCGGAGAGATAGAACGCCGCGGGACCGAATACCGGGGCTCGACGATCGTCACCGCCGGGAGCTTGCGCGCGCAGGCCGACGGCGGGCAGATCTTCCTCTCGCGGGTGACGGCCGAGCTCGTAGCGGCCCACCTACCCGTCGGCTGTGAGCTCGTCGACCTCGGCGACTACCGCCTCGACGGACAGGCGGCGCCGCAGCGGATCAGCGCGATCACGGCGCCGGGTCTGACCGCACCTCTCCCGACGACCGACTGCCCGTACCGCGGTCTGCGTGCGTTCCAGCCGGAGGACCGTGGCGTCTTCTTCGGCCGCGACGAGGTCGTCGCGGATCTGCTCGGCCGTCTGTCGCCCGGACATCTGCTCGCCGTCGTCGGCGCGTCGGGCAGCGGGAAGTCGTCGATCCTGCGGGCCGGCATCGTCGCGGCCGTCGAGGCGGGCGAGATCTCCGGGCTGCGGTCGGTATCGCTGTTGACGCCGGGCGTCGAGCCGTCGTTGGACGTACCCGACGAACCAGACCGCCTCGTGGTCGTCGATCAGTTCGAGGAGCTCTTCACGCTCTGCGACGACGCGGTCCGCCGCGACGCGTTCGTCGACGCGCTGCTCAGGCTGCGTTGCGCCGTCGCCATCGGGGTGCGCGCTGACCACTATGGACAACTCAGCGCGCACCCCGCGCTCGCCCGGGCCGTCGCGTCCCGCCACATGCTCCTGGGCGCGATGGCGCCCGACGAGCTCGAGCGCGTCGTCACCGAGCCCGCGCGGCTCTCCGGACTGCGGATCGAGCACGGCCTGGTCGACCTCATCCTGCGCGACGTCGCCTCCGAGCCAGGGGCGCTTCCGCTGCTCTCCCACGCCCTGCGCGCGACCTGGACGCAACGCGACGGACGGACGCTCACGGTCGACGGCTACCGTGCGACCGGCGGGGTCGCGTCCGCCATCGCGCGCACCGCCGACGCCGTCTTTGCCGAGCTGTCTGCCCCGCAGCAAGAGCTCGCGCGCGGCGTCTTCCTGCGGATGACCGACGTGGGCGACGGCGTCCCAGACGCGCGGCGGCGCGTGGCAGTCGAGGATCTGGTGACCGATGCCGCTGACCGCGCAGCCGTCACCGATGTCCTCGTGCGCCTGGCCGACGCGCGGCTTGTGACGTTGGATGAGCACACGGTCGAGGTCGCCCACGAGGCCTTGATCCGCGAGTGGCCGCGCCTGCGCCGTTGGCTGGACGAGGACCGGGTCGGGCTCCAACTGCAGCGCCGCTTGGGCGACGCGGCGCGACTCTGGGCGGCAGGCGGCCGGGAGGCGTCCGACCTCTATCGCGGCGCCCGCTTGGCGGCGGTTTCCGAAGTCGTCCGTCATCTCGACCTGAACGCGACCGAGCGCGACTACCTCGCCGCGAGCGTCGCAGCTGCCAGCCGAGCCCGTCAGGCCGAGGTGCGCGGCAACCGGCGCCTGCGCGCCCTCCTCGGCACCTCGGTCGTGCTGCTGGTCGCCGCGATCGTCGGGGGCGGGGTCAGCCTGACCCAGCGCAACCACGCGCGCGACGCCAAGGCCACGGCGCAGTCCCAGGCGCTGCAGGCCGACGCCGGGCGGGTCGGGGCACTGGCGCTGAACGCCCCGGCGCTCGACGAGTCCTTGCTGGACGCGCTCGCCGCAGTCCGCCTGCAGGACCGGCCCGAGACGCGCGGCGACCTCCTCGCCGTCTTCCAGCGCAACGTCGCGGCGGTTCGCACGTTCCCGGTGAGCGAGGGCAACATCGCCGCGTTCGCGATCAGCCCCGACGGGCGGCGGCTAGCCGTCGGAGACGGCGTCGGCGTCGTTCGCTTCGTCGACCTGCGCACCTTCCGGGTGACGGGTGCACCGGTGAACCTTCCATTGCCCGTCCTGCAGTGGTCGATCGCGTTCTCGCCCGACGGCCGGACGCTCGCCGTCGGAGCCGGGCAGGCGTTCGGCGCGGCAAAGCTGTTTCTGATCGACGTCGCCCGGCGCCGCGCCCGCACAGCGGCGGTGTCCCTGATCGGCCCGCCGACCCTCGCCTATGCGCCGGACGGACGGCTGGCGATCGCCGACTCCGCCGAGGCCGACAACGGGCAGCTCCGCCAGCGCCTGCTTCTGCTGGACGGTGCGGACGGCCGGCCGCAATGGATGCGGTCTTACCCCGTCCGGCCCGGCCAGCAGGAGGCCCATGTGCTGTTCACCCCGAGCGGCGAGCTGATCACCTCGGCCTCGCAGGGCCAGACGCTCGTCTGGGACGCCCGCCGCGGCCGGGTCCTGCGGCGCTTCGCGATCGGCGGGCGCATCGCCCTCTCGCCACGTGGCGTGACGGTCGCGGTCGCGATCGACAGCCCGAGCCCCGCGGATCCGACCGGCGCCGTCGGTCTCATCGATCTGCGCACCGGCCATGTGCGAACCCTGGAGAGCCGGCTCTCGGACGAATGGATCCTCTGGCTCGCGTTCACCCCGGACGGACGCCAACTCGTCGGCCCGACCTTCAACTCGACGAGTGTCTGGGACCTCGCATCGGGGCGGATCACCCAGACGTTCCCCGGACTCCAGCGGTCGGGCACGAACCCGGGCGTGCTCATCGACCCGCGCGGCGTCGCATTCGTGATCGCCGGCGGTGGGGCGATCAACGCCTGGGACCCTACGGGCCGGCTGCGCGTCGCGCCACAGATCGCCACCGCCGCGCTCTATCCCAGCTTCTCCTATGACGGGAAGCGGTTCGCGACGCTGGAGGAGGACGGTTCGTTCGCCGTCTTCGACAGCGCTCACCTGCGCCGGGAACGACTCCTGCCCGCGCGTGACGAGACGGCCGGTCTGGAACCCAGCGTGGACTCCGGGACCTCTGGCGAGGCCGCGTTCCTGCCCGACGGCCGCCTCGCCACCGGCGGCAGCGCCGGGACGGTGAGCATCCGCGACGTGGCCACCGGCGCGGTGACCCAGCAGTTGACCTATCCCGGCCCCATATGGGCGGTTGCGGCCGGGCCGGACGGCAAGCGACTGGCCGTGCAGTGGGAAGCGCCGGGAGGCCACGACTCCCATGTCGAGGTCCGCGCGCTGCCGTCAGGGCGGACGCTGTACACCCGGACGGTGCGATTCGGGCCGGGGATCGTGTTCTTCGCCCGCGGCGGCCGAGCACTGATCTCGTCGGGGTGCTGCAATGGCGGCTCGACCGTGGTGTCCTGGAACGCCGCGAGCGGCGCCAGGCGGTTCACCAGCACACTGGCCGAGCCGATCACCAGCGTGTCCATCCCGGCAGACCGGCGCTCGATGCTCGTTGGCACCCAGGGTGGCCATGTGCTGCTCCTGAGCACGCGCACAGGCCGCCAACTCGGCCCTCTCACCAAGGTCTCTGCGACGCCTGCCCAGGCCGTGGCGCTCGCGCCCGACGGCAAGTCCTTCGTCGTCGGCGCGCGCGACGGAACCACCACGCTCTGGGACACCCGGACGCGCACGCGTCTCGGCGACCAGTTCCCTGTGGCGCCCGGGATCATTCCGGAGGTCACGTTCATGCCCGACGGGCGGCTGCTGGTCGGCGACGAGGCCGAGACATCTTCGGTCTGGCCGCTCGGCCTGCCCACGCTGCGACGGTTCGCCTGCCGCGTCGCCGGACGAACGCTGACCCGCGCGGAATGGGCCGCCTTGCTCCCGGGACGCCGGTACGAGCGCGTCTGCCCGTGAGGTCGGTGGACCACCCTCAAGAGGACGGTCGATGTGCAACAGGCGGGAAGTCCGGGCGGTCACGATCGCTGTGTCCAGGCGAGCCCGAGACTCCCGAACGCAGCGACCAAGGCGACGCTGACGGGCACTGCGATCTCGGCGATGTCGCCGATGTGGGCGACCGGCCAGGCGACAGCTGCCGCCAGCACGGTGGCGGCCTGCCAGCGGTGCCCGAGACCTCGGAGAGCCACGGCCACGAGCGCGAGCGAGAGGGGGAAGGCCAGTCCCAGCGGCTTGATCAGGTTCGCGGCGCCGCTGCGGTCGACGAGCTTCATGTCGCCGTAGGACGTGTGGACGCTGTCGAACCCGTACGCGACGTTGCCTGCCATTCCGATCAGGGCGAGGACGAGCAGGATCGCGGCAAGTCGCGACGAGCTGGGAAGCCGGGCCGCCACCGCCAGGATGACGAACCCGTAGGCGATCGCGCCGATGACGTGAATCGCCCCGGCGGTGGCGTCGTCCCAGCCGCTGGCGGCATAGGTCGATTCCGCCGCCAGGTAGATCAGCGGCGCCACGAAGAGCGATCCGGTGAGCACCTTCGTCGTCGGCGACGTGCCTTCGATGCCGTAGGCACTGGGCGTTTCGGTCGTTGCTGAGATCATCCTGCGTGCTCTCCTTCGCGTGGTGTCGCTGACGCGTCGACGATGAACCCGGAGCCGAGCGTCGACCACGGGGTGATCCCTCGACCTGCGGTCTCGGATCCAGGGAAAACCCTGGAGTCCGTCCCGTCGGGTCCTGCGAGGATGGGCGGGATGCACGATCTTGCGCACCGCCGCCGGCGCGGACTCGCGGCGCTGCTCATCCTCGGTCTGGTCGTCGTGCTGGTCGCGTTCGGCTTCGCCCGTGGCGTCTGGGTCGAGAACCTGCACAACGGGATCCTGGCGCTCGCGTTCACCGCCGTCGGCGCCTACGTGCTCGCGCAGCGCACGAGGTATCGCATCGGAATCCTGTTCGTCGCCACGGGTGCCCTGGAGGGCGTGATGTTCTTCGGGCGCCAGGCCGGGCACGCGCCGGCGTCGTCCGCGGACCGCTGGTGGGGCTGGCTCGGGGTGTGGCCCCTCGCCCTGGCGTTGGCCCTCACCACCTTGACGGTGATCTCCTTTCCCGACGGGCGACTGCCCTCGCCCGCCTGGCGGCCGGTCGTGGCGGCGATGTTCGCGATTGCGACGGTGAGCGCCTCGCTGTCGGCGCTCTGGCCGGTCGAGTACGGGTCGGCGGGCGTCGAGACCATGCATCCGATCCACGCGCAATCCGCCGCGGCGGCGGCGGACCTGTGGCGGGCGGTGACCCATCCGGCCTACGTGGCCTTCCAGGTGCTGTGGATCGTGGCGCTGGCGTATCGATGGCACAGGGCCGACCGTGCGATGCGCACCCAGTTGACCGTGCTCATCGTCGCGGTGGGTGGCTCGCTGGGGACGCTGGTCGTCGGCCTTGCCGTCTGGGGGACGCACGTCCCTGGTGTGCTGGCGGCGACGCTCGTGCCCGTCGCGGCGGGCTGGGCCGTCGTCTCCGGTCAACGCCTGACGCGCTACAGGGCACTGAGCTGGCTGTCTCGGACCAGCGGCGACGCGGCCGACCTCGCGAGCGAACTGGCAAGGACGGTCGCCGAGGCGCTGACGGCGTCCAGCGCCGCGCTTTGGGTGGGCGACGAGCAGCGCCTCCACGCGGTCGGCCGTTGGCCGGATGGCGACGACGCGACGCACGCGACGCACGCGACGCACGCGACGCACGCGACGACCCTCCCGGCGCTCCGCGCCCTGCCGAACGGGTGTCTCCGTGCGATCACCCGCGACGGTCAGGTGATCGGGGCGCTGACCGTCGCGGTCGGAGATGCCCATGCGCTCACGCACGCCGAGCGACGACTGCTCGACGACGTCGCCGGACAGGCCGCCTTGATCATCGAGCATCTGAAGCTCGCTCGCGTGGCCGACGCCCACCGTCAGGCAGGCCATCTCGAGGACCTGACCCCGCGCGAGCGCCAGGTGCTCGACCTCATGGCCCGCGGGCTCACGAACCGCGCCATCTGCGACGAGCTCTTCCTGAGCATCAAGACCATCGAGCCGATCGTCGGCGCCATCTTCGCCAAGCTCGACCTCCCGCCCGACGCTGCCAGTAACCGGAGAGTGCTCGCGGTGCGCGCGTATTTGCGTCGGGACTAGCGGGAGCGACGGGGGTCAAACCCAGGTTAGGGCACCGCGCCGGGATCGAGATCCGAGGTGCACCGCTCGCGCGCTGACTCTGGTCAGCCGCGGCGCGCGGCAAGCTTCGTCGTCGTTTTGACCGACCTCGCAGCCGTGCCGTCGCTGTCGGCGGCGGCGAGCGTGAGCGACAGGTACACCACTCGCTTGGCGCGGACGACGGATCTGCTCAGCCGGATGGAGACGACAGTTCGGTGCCGGGCCAGCAGGGTGAGGTGCCTGCGGGGCAACTTGACGCGACGCTTGCCGATCCGCGCGCTCCCGGTCAGGGTCGCGCTCACAAGCCGGGTACAGCGGAGGGTCGCCCGTAGCCGGTGATCGGCGGTGAGCTTGCGCGCGGCGCGCAGCGTGCAGGACGGGGCTGGAGCAGGGGCGGCGACGCCGCGCGCAGGGACGGCGGCGCCGCGCGCAGGGTCGACGTTCGTAGGGTCGGTCGCCGTGTCGTTGTCCGTTCGGGTCTCGCCCCCGCCGGCGACGGCGGCGGCGTTGGTCAGGAGCGCCGGCGCGTCGGCGGCGACGTTGACGGTGAGGGTCAGTGCCGGGTAGCTCGCGCCGGGCGCGAGGGCATCGCCGCGGGTGCAGCGCAGCGCGGCCGCGTCGCACGTCCAGCCGTCCCCGGAGATCGCGGTACCCGTCAGCCCGGCAGGCAGGGTGTCGGTCACGGTCACCGTGCCGGTGGTCGGCGCGGTCCCGGAGTTGGCGGCGACGATCGTATAGTGGCGCGCCGTGTCGCCCTGGAGAAACGCGTCGCGATGGGACTCGGCGACGGTCAGATCCGGCCCGAGGACGACGACTGCAGCGCTCCCGGTGGCCGCGGGCACCGGCCGGCCGTCAGCACTGCTCGTCCCCGTGACCGTGGCGTGATCGGTGAAGACGCCGGTAGTCGGGAGCGTCGCCGCGCAGGTGTAGATCCAGGTCTCCGTGCCCTCGAGCGTGGTGTCCCCGTCATCGCCGCTCGCGTATGTCACCGGCGAGCATCCCTCGTCCTTGACGGACACGTCCGTGAAGGCAACTGCGGTCGGCGACTGCGCGGTCCGGTTGCGCACCGCGTACGTGTAGGTGGTGGCGAGCGGAGCGGGGCCGTTGGCCGGGCTGGCGGTGACGTCCATGCTCGCCACCGGGTCGGTGATCTTGAGCGTACCGCCGCCGCCCGAGGAGATGTCCGACGTGACGTCGTGGTCGGGATAGTGCGTCGTACCACTGAGCAACATGTGCACGTCGCCGGCGGAGACCCCCACGTTGAAGTCGGGGGTGAAGTGCACCGCGGGGAGGGCCGTCGGCGGCGTGCCGGCGGGGATGCTGAGGTGTTCGGCGACGGTCATCGGCTGGCCCATGCCGCCGGTGCGGTCGGGCGGCGTGAGGACGATCTTCGCGTCGGTGACATCGCACGTGTTGCTGCCATCGTTGCGGTACGTGACCACCAACGGGATGTCATCGCCGTTGCGATACAGCGTGCCCAAGTTGGTCACTTTGGCCGAGGCGGTCACGATGTTGCACCCGGCCGGACCGGCCGACGCGGCGCTCGGTGCGAGCATGACCAACATGACGAACGCGCCGGCCCAACGCGCGACAGCGCGAGTCTGCATGTGCCCAATCAACCAGTCAGCCGCACCGAAGAGTCTCTGTGACCACACGGCGCAGTATTCCCGATCCGAGCGCGCTTAGCGAGCCTCAAGGTTCCGCTGTCATCGGCGAGGTCCGCGCGGGCATGCTCGTGGCGACGACACAGCAGACAAGGAAGACTGCGGCCTTCGAAGCCGAGGCTCGCCTCGCTCGTGCGTCGCACGAACATCATCAACCCCAGGTCTCTGTCACGCCAGGTGCCGTAGCTTTGCAACTGGTCCAGCGCCTCCGCGATGCCCGCCGCGCCGTTGTACACCTTGCACTCGGCAACTGGATCGACGGGCAGAAGTTCGTTGCCGTCCGGCCAACCCCTGCCTTCGCCGTGCTGTTCGCAGCATCCGAGAGTGCCGGCCACCCCTGCGAAGCGAGGGGTGCCCTAGACGGGAGCGACGGGACTCGAACCCGCGACCTCCGGCGTGACAGGCCGGCGCTCTAACCAACTGAGCTACGCCCCCGAGTGAACGGGAGGACGATTATGGCAGGTGGTGGTCGGCGAGGGTGGGCTCGTGATCTTGGCTGGTTGGCCAGGCAACCAGTACGCTGCCGTGCCATGAGCCGGGTCGTCGCACCGCCTTCGCCCACGAGCACGAACCCGCTCCGGCGGATCGCCGCGGACATGCGGGTGGAGCGGGAGCTCAGCCTTCCCTTTCCGCCCGGCGACACGCGCTTCTCGATGGCGCGGACGCGAGGCTTTCTTCGAGATCCGCTGACGCTCCTGCTCGACGCGTACGACCGCTACGGGCCGGTCTTCACGTTCCGGCTGTTCCACCAGAACATCGTGTTCGTCCTCGGCCCCGAGGCCAACCACCACCTGCTGGTCTCCAACGCGTCCAACTACTCCTGGCGCGACGGCCACTACGGCGACCTGATGCCCCTGCTCGGCGACGGCATGCTCGCGATCGACGGCGCGTTCCACCGCCTCTCGCGCAAGGCGATGCTGCCGATGTTCACCGCGAGCGGATCGCCCTCTCGCAGCAGCTCATGGTCGAGGAGGTCGATCGCGCGCTCGACGGCTGGGAGGATGGCCTACAACTCGACTTGTACCACTGGACGCGCGAGCTGGCGCTCCGGATCGCGATGCGCGCGCTGTTCGGGATCGACCCCGACGACGCGCGGCGCCACGCCGACGCCGCGCAGGAGTTCGAGAACGCGCTGAGCTTCTGGTCCAAGGACTACATCTACCAGATCCTCCGCGGCCCCGGCTCGCCGTGGCACAAGATGCGCACGGCGGCGAAGCGCCTCGAC
>JAOPZG010000382.1 GCA_025964215.1 Conexibacter sp. | reverse complement strand
TCCAACTTCTTCGAGATGTTCATCATCTTGTGCATCCCGGCGGCGCTCCCGTTCACCTACGGGCGCATGGTCGGCAGCCGGCGCCAGGGCTGGACGATCTTCGGCGCGATGTTCACGCTCTTCGCGATCAGCGTGGTCGTCGTCTACCTCGCCGAGCAGCACGGCACGCCCGCCGCGCACGCCGCCGGCCTCGTCGGCGCCAACATGGAGGGCAAGGAGCAGCGCTTCGGCGTCGCCTCCTCGTCGCTCTTCACGGCGATCACCACGGTGGTCTCCTGCGGCGCGGTGAACACCGCCTTCGAGTCGCTCAGCGGCCTCGGCGGCCTCGTCCCGATGGCGAACCTCGGCTACTCCGAGTCGGTCTTCGGCGGCGTCGGCACCGGCTTGTACATGATGTTGCTCTTCGTCCTGATCGCCGTCTTCATCGGCGGGCTGATGGTCGGCCGGACGCCCGAGTACCTGGGCAAGAAGGTCGAGCCGCGCGAGATCAAGCTGGTGGTGATCGGCGCGCTCTTCACGGCGCTCGTCGTCCTCGTCTTCGCGGCGCTGGCGGTGAGCACCAAGTACGGCGCGCCGTCGACCTACGCCTCCGGGCCGCAGGGCTTCAGCGAGAGCTTCTACGCCTACCTCTCGCAGGCCAACAACAACGGCTCGGCGTGGGCCGGCTACACCGGCTACCTGCAACCGAACGCACCCGGGAACGTGGGCGCCCACGGCGTCTCGTTCGCCGACCTGCTGGGCGGCCTCGCGATGCTGCTCGGGCGCTACGTCCCGATCCTCGCGGTCCTGGCCGTCGCCGGCGCCATGGCGCGCAAGAAGGTCAGCCCGGTCGGCCTCGGCACGATGCGGACCGACACCCCGACGTTCGCGTTCCTGCTGATCGGCGTGGTCGTCCTCATCGGCGCCCTCACGTTCCTGCCCGCCTTCCTGCTCGGGCCGGTCGTCCAATCCCTCACCACGACCCTCTTCTAAGGAGGGACAAGAACATGCGCAAGGACCTCCTCCGCTCCGCCGGGACGCTCGTCGCCCTGACGCTCGTCCTCGGCCTCGCCTACCCGCTCGTCATGACCGGGATCGCCCAGGTGGCGTTCCCGGGCAAGGCCGACGGCTCGCTCACGCGGGTCGGCGGCAAGGTGACCGGCTCGACGCTGCTGGCCCGTGACGCCAAGGACAGCCCGAAGGACTTCCACCCGCGCCCGTCGGCCACCGGCTACAGCGGCACGGTCACGTACTTCGCCAACCGCGGCCCCAACCAGCGCGCGACGATGATCCTGACCCGTCAGCACATCGACGCCTACATCAAGGACGAGAAGCCCTACAACCCGGGCCTCACCCCGGCCCGGGTGCCGATCGACGCGGCGACCTTCTCCGCCTCCGGCGTCGACCCGCACATCTCGAAGGCCAACGCGGCCATCCAGGCGCGCCGCATCGCCGCGGTCCGCCACCTCCCGCTCGCCCGTGTGCGCCGGCTCATCGACGACAACACCGACGGCCGCGGCCTCGGCGTCTTCGGCGAGCCCGGCGTCAACACGACGACGCTCAACCTCGCACTCGACCAGGAAGCTCGATGACCCCGCAGCGCTCCTCCCTGTTCGACGCCTCGATCGTCGCCCCGGCGATCCGCGCGTCGTTCGCGAAGCTGGATCCCCGGATCCAGGTCCGCAACCCCGTGATGTTCGTCGTGGAGATCGGCGCGGTCATCGCGACCGGCGCCGGGATCCTCGGCGGCTCCGACCCCCGCTGGTTCACGTTCACGGTGGCGATCTGGCTGTGGCTGACGGTCGTCTTCGCGAACCTCGCCGAGGCGCTGGCCGAGGGCCGCGGCAAGGCGCAGGCCGACGCGCTGCGCGCCATGCGCTCCGAGACGGTCGCGACGCTCCGCGACGGCAGCACCCGCGCCGCGGCCGAGCTGCACCGCGGCGACGTGGTGGTCGTCCTGGCGGGCGAGGTCATCCCCGGCGACGGCACGGTCATCGAGGGCATCGCCTCGGTCGACGAGTCGGCGATCACCGGCGAGTCCGCACCGGTCATCCGCGAGTCCGGCGGCGACCGCAGCGCGGTCACCGGCGGCACGCGGGTGCTCAGCGACCGCATCCTGGTGGAGATCACGCAGGAGCCGGGCCAGTCGTTCATGGACCGGATGATCGCGCTCGTCGAGGGCGCCGAGCGGCGCAAGACGCCGAACGAGATCGCGCTGAACATCCTGCTCGCGGGGCTGACGATCGTCTTCCTGGTCGTCGTCGCGACGCTGCTGCCGTTCGCGCGCTACGCCGGCTCGGAGATCTCGCTGACGACGCTGATCGCGTTGTTGGTGGCGTTGATCCCGACGACGATCGGGGCGTTGCTGTCGGCCATCGGCATCGCCGGCATGGACCGGCTCGTCCGACGCAACGTCCTTGCCTTGAGCGGCCGCGCGGTCGAGGCGTCCGGCGACGTGGACGTCCTGCTGCTCGACAAGACCGGCACGATCACGCTCGGCAACCGGCAGGCCTCGGAGTTCGTCCCGATGCCCGGCGTCACCGAGGCCGCGCTGGCCGAGGCGGCGCAGCTCAGCTCGCTGGCCGACGAGACGCCCGAGGGGCGCTCGATCGTCGTGCTCGCCAAGCAGTACGGGCTGCGCGAGCGCGAGCTGGGGGCGGGCGGGGCCGACAGCCCGACGTTCGTCCCGTTCACCGCGCAGACGCGGATGAGCGGCGTGGACTTCCAGGGCACGCGCCTGCGCAAGGGCGCGGCCGACAGCGTGATCGCGTTCGCCGAGGGCGAGGGCGGCCGCGTGCCGGCCGAGCTGCGCGGCATCGTCGACCGGATCGCCCGCGAGGGCGGCACGCCGCTCGCGGTCGCCCGCGACTCGCAGGTGCTCGGCGTGATCTACCTCAAGGACACGGTCAAGGAGGGGATGAAGGCGCGCTTCGAGCAGCTCCGCGCGATGGGGATCCGGACCGTCATGGTCACCGGCGACAACCGGCTGACCGCGGCGAAGATCGCCGAGGAGGCGGGCGTCGACGACTTCCTCGCCGAGGCGACGCCGGAGCGCAAGATGGAGCTGATCCGCGCCGAGCAGGCCGAGGGCCGGCTGGTCGCGATGACCGGCGACGGCACCAACGACGCGCCGGCGCTCGCGCAGGCCGACGTCGGCGTCGCGATGAACACGGGGACCCAGGCGGCCCGTGAGGCGGGCAACATGGTGGACCTGGACTCCAACCCGACGAAGCTCATCGAGATCGTCGAGGTCGGCAAGCAGCTCCTGATCACCCGCGGCGCGCTGACGACGTTCTCGATCGCCAATGACGTGGCGAAGTACTTCGCCATCCTGCCCGCGATCTTCGTGGCGACCTGGGCGGCGCCCGGCCACGCGACCGGCCCGCTCGACGCGTTGAACATCATGTCGCTCGGGACGCCGCGGTCGGCGATCATCTCGGCGATCGTGTTCAACGCGCTGGTGATCCCGATGCTCGTGCCGATCGCGCTGCGCGGCGTGGCCTACCGCGCCGTCGGCGCGACCGCGCTGCTGCGGCGCAACCTGCTGGTCTACGGCCTCGGCGGCCTGATCGCGCCGTTCGTCGGGATCAAGCTCATCGACCTGCTCGTGCACAACGTGCTCGGCGCCTGATGGACCTGGCCCCCGCCCAACCGCGCGGTCACCTCAAGGTGTTCCTCGGCATGGCCGCGGGGGTCGGCAAGACGGTGCGCATGCTCCAGGAAGGGCGCGCGGAGCTCGAGGCCGGGCGCGACGTGGCGATCGGCCTGCTCGAGACGCACGGGCGCGCCGACACGCTGCTCGCCGCCGACGGGCTCGAGCGGCTGCCGCGCCGGCGCATCACCTACCGCGCGGCGACGCTGGAGGAGCTCGACCTCCCGGGCGTCCTGGCGCGGGCGCCGGAGCTCTGCCTGATCGACGAGCTGGCGCACACCAACGCGCCCGGCGTCGAGCACCGCAAGCGCTTCGAGGACGTCGACGCGGTCCTCGACGCGGGCATCGACGTGTTCTCCACCATGAACGTCCAGCACCTCGAGTCGTTGAACGACAACATCGCGGAGCTCTCGGGCGTGCGGGTGCGCGAGACGGTGCCGGACTCCGTCTTGCAGCGCGCGGACGAGATCGTGATCGTGGACCTGACGCCCGAGGCGTTGTTGGAGCGGTTGCGGGCGGGGAAGGTCTATCCCGCCGAGCGTGTGGATGCCGCGTTGCAGGGCTTCTTCAAGATCGAGAACCTGAGCGCGCTGCGGGAGACGGCGCTGCGGCAGGTCGCGAGCGAGGTCGAGTCGCGGCGGCGCGTGGACGGCGGCAACGGCGCGGCCGAGGCGCAGGCGGCGATCGGCGAGCGGCTGCTCGCGCTGGTCGAGCCCTACCCGGGCGCGCAGCGGCTGGTGCGGCGGGCGTGGCGCTCGGCGCAGCGGCTGGGGGCGGAGCTGGACCTGCTCTGGGTGCGGCGGCCGGGTCACGCTTCGGTCTCCGATGAGACCGAGCGGGCGCTGCACGCGCTGCGCCAGCTCGCCTCCGTGCTCGGCGCGGAGCTGCTGGTCGAGGAGGGCGACGACGTCGCCGAGACCGCCGCGCGCGTCTGCGCCGAGCGCGGCACCACCTACATCCTGCTCGGCGCCTCCCGGCCGGCGCGCGGCCTCGCGCGGCTGCGCGAGCCGCTGCC
>JAOPZG010000376.1 GCA_025964215.1 Conexibacter sp. | reverse complement strand
ACGGCGTGCACCGGCGCCCAGGCGTTCACGCCCACCGCCTCGGACCCCACGCTCAACCGCGACTACGACGGCCCGCACGTGATGGTCACGCCGTTCGGCGAGGTCATCCTGCTCACCCATCGCTGCTGCTCCACGGTCGCGGGCCACAGCGACGACAACGTCGTCTACGTCTCCGACGACGGCGGCGCGACCTTCACCGGCCCCTCAGCGGTCGGCAGCGTGGAGCCCGGGACCGGGGCCGTGCCGACGCCGGCCGTCTTCGACGGCGCCGACCGCCGGATCCTCACGGTGAGCGCGCCGACCGGCGGCATCCACTTCCAGGCCGCGCCGCTGGCCCAGAACGGCGGCGGGCAGCCCTACACGACCGCGTTCGCGCAGCTCTCCACCTACGACTCCTACGACGCCTCGGTCGTCCAGCGCGACCGCAACTCGTTCGCCGCCGCCTGGGGCGACCTCCACGACACCGTCCACTTCCGCACCTACACCTGCACGCTGAACCCGTGCCCGCTGAGCGACGCGAACACCGCGTCGAAGTGGACGCCCGAGGTCGCCATCGCCGACGCCGAGCTCCCGCGCCTGACGACCGGCCCCAGCGGCACGTTCATCATGTACCGCAGCACCGCCGGCGCGACCGACAACCAGTACTTCCTCCGCAAGCTCGACGGCACGAGCGTCGGCCCCGCGCTCCCGCTCAGCGACGGCAACGGCGGCAACTTCCGCGACATCATCCAGGACGCCGGCGGCATCCTGCACGCGCTGTTCACCGACAAGGACAGCGGCCTGAGCTACCGCGCCTCGGGCAACGGCGGCGCCTCGTTCGGCGACCAGCAGACGATCGTCCCGGGGCCGGACTTCACGATCGACGCGCCGCGCGTGACCGCGCGCACGGTCGACGAGGGCTTCACCGGCTCGGCGTTCTGGGAGTCCAACGACAACGCGACGCAGAACCCGCCGATCCTGATGGCCGCGCTGCCCGACCCGAGCATCTCGCTCGCGGTCAAGCCACCGCCCGGCAGCGGCGGCGGCGGGACGACCCCGACGCCGCCCGCGATCATCCCGCCGGTCCCGCCCGCGGCCTGCCGGCTGCTCACCTTCGCCGCCGTGGACGTCATCGCCGACGCCTGCCTCACGCGCAAGGGCGACGTCTACACCGCGACCGGCGGCGTGAAGATCAACGGCCTGCGGATCGAGCTCGGCAGCGGCAAGCTCGAGCTCGACGTCAAGAACCGCGAGATCACCTCCTCGGGCGCGACCGTCACCGTCAAGGTCGGCGACACCGTCCTCTTCAAGGACTCCATCGACTGGAAGCTGCCCAAGGCGTCGATCGCCTCGCTCGGGACGTTCGACATCTCCGGCGGCGGCGCGCTGCTCGGCTTCCCGCTGAAGGGCTCGATCGAGATCAAGCTGCGCGGCGGCGGCGTCGAGATCCCCGTCCACCTCGCGCTGCCCGCGCTCTTCGGCGGCGTGACGGGCGACGTGACCGTGCGGGCCGACAACGTCGCGGGCGTCCACCTGCGCGAGCTCCACGTGAAGGTCGGCGACGCGCTGATCGGGCCGCTGGAGATCAAGGACCTGTTCTTCGACTACGACGCCGACAACGTCAGCTGGGCCGGCGGCGCGAAGGTCATCCTGCCGCCGCAGCCGCCCGGCCCGTCGATCGAGTCGAAGATCGGCTTCAGCCACGGCGACCTCGACTACCTCAGCGCCGAGCTGACGCTGCCGCCGGGCGTCTTCCTCGATCCGTTCGCGGTCACGCAGCTGAAGACGATCCGCTTCTCGCTGCTGACCAAGCCGTCGCTCCAGCTCAAGGGCGGGATCACGATCGACGCCGGCCCGAAGATCGCGGGCGTCGCGGCGGTCAGCGTCGACGGCGACCTCACGTTCACGCTCGGCGACCCCTCGGTCCTGCGCGTGGACGGCAAGGTCAGCCTCGTCTCGATCCCGCTCGCGACCGCGTTCTTCGAGCTGCGCAGCAACGGCTACGTCGGCTTCGGCGGCCACCTCGGCTACGAGTACTCGGGCTTCAGCGCGACGGCCGACGTCAGCGGCTTCTTCTTCAAGTCCGCCTTCAACGCGGAGGCGAAGGCGAAGATCTGCCTCGGTGACCTCGGCTGCGCCGGCGGCTCGGTCGTCTTCTCCTCCACCGGCTTCGCGGGCTGCGCGGAGATCGGCCCGTTCGACGTCGGCGCCGGCTACAAGTGGGGCGAGGGCGTCGACCTCATGTTCAGCGGCTGCGACATCGGGCCCTACCGCGCGACGGCCTCCGCCGCGCAGGCGGGCGCCCCGTCGTCGGTGTCCTTCAAGTCCGGCCTGCCGTCCGGCGTCGTCGCGGTCACCGGGCAGGGCGCGCCGCCGCACGTCGCGCTCGTCGGCCCCAACGGCGTGCGGATCGAGGACACGCCCGGCGCCAAGAGCCAGGCCGGGGCGTCGCTGGCCTTCCACAACGCGCAGACCAACACCACGTACTTCCTGCTGAAGTCCCCCGCGGCCGGGAGCTGGAGCGTCGAGCCGGCGGCCGACTCGGTGCCGGTCACCGGCGTCCAGGCGGCCGACGGGCTCAAGGACCCCAAGATCACCGGGAGCGTCGAGCGGACCTCCGGGCGCAGCCGCACGCTGTCCTACGACGTGACCCCGCTGCCCGGCCAGAAGGTGACGTTCGCCGAGCAGGGCAAGGACGTGGCCCAGCCGCTCGGCGCCGCCAAGGAGGGTCGCGGGACGCTGCGCTTCACGCCCGGCGACGGCCCGGGCGGGACGCGCAAGATCGTGGCCTTCGTCTCCTCCTACGGCAAGCCGCGCACGCAGCTCACGGTCGCGACCTACGTCGCGCCGGCGCCCGCGAAGCCCGCGACGATCAAGAAGCTGAAGGCCACGCGGTCGGGCACGAAGCTCGCGATCAGCTGGGCGAGCGCGGCCAACGCCAAGCGCTACGAGATCGGCGCGACGCTGTCGGACGGCCGCCACCTGCGCGTCCGCCAGAAGGGCACGCGCTTCTCGATCCCGGCGGTCGCTTCGCGCACCCGCGCGACGATCACGGTCGTCGGCCTGAAGGCCGACGGGACGCGCGGGAAGCAGGCCACCACGAAGGTCGCCGCCAAGAAGGCGAAGACCAAGGCCAAGAAGAAGTAGCGCTCAGCCGATCAGCGCCGCGACCGCGAGCGTGCCCGCGGCGACGGTCGCGCGGTGGTCGCGGTCGGGCTCGGCGAGGATCCGCAGCGCGAGGCCGTCGCCGAGGCCGAAGATGATCTCCGCGATCGCCTCGGGGTCGGCGCGCAGGACCAGGACGCCCTCGGCCTGCTTGGCGGCCAGCACGCCGGCGACGTGCTCGCGGGTGCGGCGCACCAGCTCGGAGAACTCGACGGCGATCTCCGGGTTGCGGCGCGAGAGCGTGAAGACCTCGAAGGAGAGCGTGAGGAACTCGGTGTCGTCGCGCAGCATCGCCTGGAGCGTGCGGCCGAGCATCGCGATGAAGTCCGCCGCGTTGGAGGCGACGGCGAGCTGCTCGTCGAGCGCGGCCATGCGCAGGTCGGTGTCGCGCTTGACGACCTCGGCCAGCAGGCGCTCCTTGGAGCCGAAGTAGTAGTTCAGCAGCCCGCGCGAGACGCCGGCCTAGCGGGAGACGTGGTCGAACGTCGAGCCCGCGACGCCGCGCAGCGCGACCGACGCGCGCATCGCGTCGACGATCCGCTGCGCCTTCTCGCCGCTGAGCTGCGACCTCTGGGTGGGCGCTCCCGCCTCCATCCGCCGATCCTAGCTGGCCGGCCAACCTGCCTACGGCACGAGGAAGGGCGCCCCTCGCGGGACGCCCTTCGCACTGCGAGACGGATGTGGCTGCGACTACGCCGCGGTGCCCGCCGTCGGCGCGGAGGCCGGAGCGGTCGTGGAGGTGTAGTCGAACTCCTCCTCGGCGCCGAACAGGGCGTCGAGGACCTTGGAGCGCAGGTCGGCGCTGAGCGCGACGGCCAGGCCGCCAGCGACGGCGAGCACCAGCAGCTTGCGGCCGAGGCTGCCCTTGCGCTTCTTCTTCTTGGGGCCCTCGCGCAGCGACGAGCCGGCGTCCTTCAACGCCTCGGCGGCCGTCTGGAGGTCCTTGTGGAACTTCTTGTCGTCCGTGAGGATCTTGGCCGGGGACTTGCCGTCGGCCAGGCGCTCGTACGCGTCCCGTGCGGCCTCGAAGGCGACGCGGACGTTGTCGCGCAGATCGTCGTCCTCGACGACGCGCTGGACATAAGGATTGGAGCGGGCCGCGGTGACGGCGCCGGCGGCGGCGGCCGCCTTCTTCTTCTTGGCCATGCAGCTTCCCTCTTCGGGTCGGGGTCGTGGTCCTGTGCCGAGCATACCCGCACCCGCCGGGAACTCACGCAGGGCTTTGGAGCGCGGCGTCCAGCACGTCGCCGATCTCGGCGACCCAGATGAAGCGCAGGCGCTTGCGCAGGTGCTCGGGGATGTCCTCGGCGTCGGCCTCGTTGAGCGCGGGCGCGATGATCGTCCTGATCCCGTTGCGCTGCGCCGCGAGCGCCTTCTCCTTGAGCCCGCCGATCGGCAGGACCTGGCCGGTGAGCGTGATCTCGCCGGTCATCGCGATCTCCTCGCGCACGCAGCGCTTGGAGATCAGCGACGCGAGCGCGGTCGCCATCGTGATGCCGGCGCTCGGGCCGTCCTTGGGCGTCGCGCCCGCGGGCACGTGGACGTGGACGTCGTGGTCGGCGAACCACGCGTCGCCGAGGTCGGGCGCGATCTCGTGCGCGCTGGCCTTGACCCACGTGAGCGCGGCCTGCGCCGACTCCTTCATGACGTCGCCCAGCTGCCCGGTCAGCAGCAGCTTGCCGGTGCCCGGCGTCGCGCTCGCCTCGATGAAGAGGACGTCGCCGCCGACCGGCGTCCACGCGAGGCCGGTCGCGACGCCCGGCGTCTGCGTCCGGCGCTTGGCCTCGGAGTGGACCTTGGCGCGGCCGAGCAGCTCGCGGACCTTCTCGGGCGTGACGTTCAGCTTCTTCGGCGCGGCGCCGTTGGTGGACTCGGCGACGACGCGCGCGGCCTTGCGGCAGATCGTCCCGATCTCGCGCTCGAGCCCGCGCACGCCCGCCTCGCGGGTGTAGTCGGAGATGATCCGCCGCAGTGCCTTGTCGCCGATCGCGATCCAGGACTTCTTGAGGCCGTTGCGCTCGACCTGGCGCGGGACGAGGTAGCGCTTGGCGATCTGGAGCTTCTCGTCCTCGGTGTAGCCGGCGAGCTGGATGATCTCCATGCGGTCGCGCAGCGGGCCGGGCACGCGGTCGAGGTCGTTGGCCGTGCAGATGAACATCACCTTGGAGAGGTCGAACGGCACGTCGAGGTAGTGGTCGCGGAAGGTCGCGTTCTGCTCGGGGTCCAACACCTCCAACATCGCGCTCGACGGGTCGCCGCGGAAGTCCGCGCCCATCTTGTCGATCTCGTCGATCATGAACAGCGGGTTGTCGGAGCCCGCGTCGCGCAGCGCGCGGATGATCGTCCCGGGCATCGCGCCGATGTAGGTCCGGCGGTGGCCGCGGATCTCGGCCTCGTCGCGCACGCCGCCGACGCTGATGCGCTCGAACTTCCGCCCGAGCGCGCGGGCGACGGACTTGCCCAGCGACGTCTTGCCGACGCCGGGCGGGCCGGCGAAGCAGAGGATCGTGCCGCGGGAGACCTCACCCCGCCCGCCCTTGAGCTTGCGCACGGCGAGGAACTCGAGGATCCGGTCCTTGACCTGCTCGATGTCGTAGTGGTCCTCGTCGAGCACCTCGCGCGCGTGCGCGAGGTCGAGGTCGTCCGCGGTGCTGGTCCCCCAGGGCAGCATCGCGATCCACTCGAGGTAGCTGCGGATCACGCCGTGCTCGGCGGCCTGGGCGGGCAGCTGCTCGAGGCGGTGCAGCTCGCGGTCGACCTGCTTGCGGACGTCGGCGGGCAGCTCGACGTCGGCGAGCTGGTCGCGCAGCTCGCGCGCCTCCTCGGCGGACTCGTCGAACTCGCCGAGCTCGTCCTGGATCGCCTTGAGCTGCTGGCGCAGGACGTACTCGCGCTGGCCCTTGTCGATCTCCGACTGGACCTGCGACTGGATCTCCGAGCCGATCGAGATGACCTCGAGCTCGCGCGCGAGGACCTCGGCGAGGCGGCGCAGGCGGCGGCCGACGTCGACCTCCTCCAGCAGCGCCTGCTTCTCCTCGGTCGGCAGCCGCAGCGAGCCGGCGATCAGGTGGCTGAGCGTCGAGGGGTCGTCGATGTTCGCGACCGCGAGCTGGAGCTCCTCGGGCAGGTAGGGCACCTGCTCGACGATCCGGGTGAAGGTCTCCTGGACGTTGCGCGTGAGCGCGGTCAGCTCGGGCGACTCGCGGACGACGTCGGGCAGCTCGGCGACGTGCGCGACGAGGTAGGGGTCCTCGCCGACCCAGTCGCTGAGCTTCACGCGCTGGGCGCCCTGGACGAGGATCCGCAGCGACCCGTCGGGGACCTTGATCATGCGGGCGACCGCGCCGACGACGCCGACGTCGTGGAGCTCGTCGGGGCCGGGCGTCTCGAGCTCCGGGCTGCGCGAGGCGACCATGACGAGCAGGCGGTCGCCGGCGAGGACGTCGTTGACGAGCTGGATCGAGCGCTCCTGGCCGATCGCCAGCGGCGTCAGCGTGTCGGGGAGCGGGACCGTCTCGCGCAGGGGCAGCACCGGCAGGGTCTCGGGCACGCGGCTGCGCGTCCCCACCTCGACCGGGCGACCGCCGCCCTCGGCGCTGATCTCGATCACGCAGCCGACTGTACGCCACGCACGATCCTCGACCCTCCCTGGACTGGCGCGCGGGTCCTACTCGCGGGTAGGATGGCGCGGCGCGCTGGGAGGCCCGTGGGTGAGGAGGAGAACCATGTCCCGGGTTCGATCGATGATGGTGGGTGCCGTCGCGGCGTGCGCGCTGGTGCTCGTGTGCGCCGCGGGCGCCGCGTGGGCAGACGACCCGCCGCCGGATCTGTCGCTGTCGCGGCTCGCGTGCGCGCCCGAGAACGCGGTGCCCCCGCTGCTCGGCACGACCCGACCGGGCGACTTCGTCCTCTGCCAGCTCCAGGCCGCGAACCTGAGCCCGACGATCGCCTACCACGTCACCGCGGACATCTCGATCCCGGACTCCACGGTCTACGACCCGCAGCCCAACGCCCAGGGCGTCCCGACGCCGGCCGACCACCCGGCGAAGGTCACCTTCGACGAGAGCAAGCTCGGGCTGATCGACCAGTCCTCGACGAAGCCGGCGACGATCCGGCTGCGCGTCGTCGCCGACGCCGTCCCGGGCGCGCCGATCCTGCCGGTCGCCACGGTGCGCGACCCGAAGGCGGCGACGGTGACGGCCGTGGCGAGGCCGGCGCTGGCGGTCATGCCGCAGAAGGCGGACCTGACGCCCACGACCACGACGTGCGCGAACGCCGACGCGACGCGCACCGACGTCCGCGCGGGCGACACGCTGGACTGCCAGGTCGTGCCGGCCAACCTGGCGCTGCGCGAGGACGCCACGAGCGTCACGCTGAGCGCCGGCATCCCGAGGGGCACGAGCTGGGCCGCGGGCGGCAACGACAGCTACCACTTCGGCTCCTACGTCAACTGGTTCGACACGGCCTCGCCGGGCGGGGTGCCGAGCGGGACGACGGGGACGCCGCTGCACGTGCTCCTGACGATCGACCCGTCCACGCTCGGCGGGACGCTCATCTAC
Source organism: Conexibacter sp. (assembly GCA_025964215.1). Lineage (GTDB taxonomy): Bacteria > Actinomycetota > Thermoleophilia > Solirubrobacterales > Solirubrobacteraceae > Baekduia. Next base: position 468 of record JAOPZG010000376.1, on the reverse strand, counting down.
TTCAACGGCACGCTGGACTGGACCAACGCGCTGAGCGGCGTCGCGGACTCGCTCGGCGTGGGCTCGGGCGCGATCTTCGTCACGCCGGGGCCGGCGGTCCTGAGCGCCAGCACGCTGAGCTGCGTCGACGACGACGGGCCGCCGCTCGTCGCGCAGGACCTCGTCGACTGCACGGTGAACGTCCGGCCGGCGGCGGGGCACGAGGATCTCGCCGGCGCGGTCAGCACCGCGGCGGTGCCCGCGCTCACGGGCCCGGTGACGCCGGTCGACGGCAGCGGGCGGATCCCGCTCGTCGGCGCCTACGGGGCGATCGCGGCGGGGACGGTCCGGACCGCGACCTACCGCCTGCGCGTCTCGGCCGACGCGGTGCAGGGCAACGTGATCGTGCCGACCGCGCTGGTGACCGGCCGCAGCACGCCGAGCGACGTGGCGATCAGCCAGCCGCTGGTCGGCAACCCGCTCGTCGTG
>JAOPZG010000351.1 GCA_025964215.1 Conexibacter sp. | reverse complement strand
ACCGCGGCCTTCGTGGCCACGGGCGCCGGGGTCACGGCCGCGGGAGCCGCGACGGGCGCGGCCGGCGTGGTCGTCGTCCCGCCGTCGGTCGTCCCGCCGTCGGTCGACCCGCCGTCGGTGCCCTCGGCCTGCGTCGTGCCGTCGTCGACCGCCGTGCGGAACGCCTGGTCGGCGCCGGTCGCGGTGCCGTCCTGGCTGATCGCCACGAACCGGAAGTGGTAGGCGGTGTCCGGGCTCAGGCCGGTGAGGTCGACGACGCCCTGGGTCGGCTGGTCCCCGGCCGGCAGGTCGAAGCCCGCCGAGGCGCGGCCGTAGGCCGTCGTCGTGCCGTAGTCGACGTGCCAGCGCGTGGCCGAGGTGTGCGGGGTGATCGCCGCGCTCACCTGCGCGCGGGTGATCCCCGGCGTGACCATCGCCGTGCCGAGGCTCGGGGCCTGGGCCGCCGGCGTGGTGAACGTCGTGTCGGCGCCGTAGAACGAGAGCACGCCGAGCCGGACCGCGGCGCGCACGTGGTAGGTCGTGCCGGGCGTCAGGCCGGTCAGGAGCTGCTCGAGGATCGACCAGCCGCCGGCGTCGCCGGCGGGCACCGCGACCGTCGCGGTCGCCGAGCCGTAGCTCGTGGTCGTGCCGTACTCGAAGCGGTAGTCGCTGCCGACCAGGCCGTTGGTCTGCACGACCGCGGCCACGTCGGCGGCGCGGGCGTCGGAGACGTCGGCGGTGACGGCGCCGACGTCCGGCACCAGCGGCAGGACCGGCGCGCCGAGCGCGGCGGTCGTGAAGCTGACGTCCGGGCCGTAGCCGGTGCCGCCGTCGCTCGTGACGACGAGCCGGGCGTGGTAGGTCGTGGCCGGCGAGAGGCCGGTGAGGTTGACGCCGATCGGCACCGTGCCGGGCGCGCCGGCCAGGGCCGTGTCGGACGTGGCCGAGCCGTAGGCCGTGGTCGCCCCGTACTCGAGGTGGTAGGTCGCGTCGGCGCCCGCGGTGTCGGCGCCGGCGCCGACGTGGACGCTGGTGGTCGTCGGCGTGCCGACGATCGGGCCGGAGACCACCGGGACGGCGCGCGTCGCGGCGAGCTGCACGTTGTCGTAGGCGACGGTCGCGCCGCCGAGCACGGCGAGCGTCGCCGAGAACGTGGTGTGGATCGACAGCTGGTAGCTGTGGCCCGCGACCAGCAGCGAGCTGGGGACCGCGACGTCGGTCCCGGTCCATGGCTGGGCGGCCGTGAAGGCCAAGGACCTCAGGTTGGTCGTGTGCGCGGCGGTGAGGTCGGCCAGGCCGATCGTCGCGCCGGCCGAGCCGCCGAGGGCGAGCAGCGTGCTCACCGACGCCTTGGCGTCGAGGTGCAGCGTGGCCGCGGCCGGCGTGCCGCCGCTCCACGCGAACGCGGACGACGTGAAGTCGACCGAGCCGGCCGCGAGGCCGAGCACGTTGGCGACCGTGCCGTAGGAGGCGAGCGCCTCGCCGCCGGGGTTGCCGCCGGTGGCGGGCTGGGTGCCGGTCGCGGTGCAGAGGAGGTTGCACTGCGACGACGCGGTCCACGCGGACCCGGTGGAGAAGCCGGGGTCGGCGGGGAAGGTGATGGGGTTGGCCGAGGCGCCGGGAGCGGCGACCGTCAGCGCGGCAAGAGCGGCCAGGATGGCAGCACGACGCACGAGCGAGTCCTTTCGACAGTGGTCAGTTCCCACCGTCTTCGTCCGCTCAGCGCAGCTTGATCATGACCGAACGGCTCGTGCGGCGGCCACTCCGCGCGAGCCGAGCGGCCCAGCCGATCGGCCGCCTCAGAAGCCGACGGTGGCGCGCCCGGCGACCGCGACGCCGCTGTCGACCGCGGCCTGGCGGACCGCCTGCGCGACCGTCTCGTGGACGTTGCGGTCGAGCACGTCGGGGACGAGCTCGGACTCCACGGTCAGGCCGGCCAGCGCCCACGCCGCCGCGCGGTACATCTCCAGGTTGATCGCGCTCGCGCCCGCCAGCAGCGCGCCGCGGAAGATCCCCGGGTAGCCGAGGACGTTGTTGACCGACGTGCCGTCGGCCGCGAACGCGGCGCCTGCGGCCAGCGCCGCGTCCGGCTCGATCTCCGGCACCGGGTTGGTCAGCGCGAGGATGACCTGGCCGGGCCGGACGAGGTCGGCGGTGATCAGCCCGGGCCGGCCGCTGGTGGCGACGACGACGTCGGCCTCGGCCATCACGGTCGCGAGGTCGGCGATCTCGATCCCGGCGGCGCGCGCCTGCTCCTGCGCGCCCGGGCTCGGGTCGGTCGCGAGCACGCGCTTGACGCCCGCGTCGTGGATCAGCGACGCGATCCCGAAGCCCGCGGCGCCGAGCCCGATCTGGCCGACCGTCGCCTCGTCGAGGCGGATGCCGACCTGGCGGCACGCGGCGATCGCCGCGCTGAAGGTGACGACCGCGGTGCCGTGGACGTCGTCGTGCATCACCGGCTGCGGGAGCGCGTCGATCAGCCGGCGCTCGATCTCGAAGCACGCCGGCGCCGAGATGTCCTCCAGGTGGATCCCGCCGAAGCCGGGCGCGATCCGCACGACGGTCTCCACGAACTCGTCGGTGTCCTTGGTGTCGATCAGGATCGGCACCGCGCTGACGCCGACGAGCTGGGCGTAGAACAGGGCCTTGCCCTCCATCACGGGCATCGAGGGCACCGGGCCGATGTCGCCCAGCCCGAGCACGCGCGTCCCGTTGGTGCAGATCGCGACGGAGCGCCCGATCATCGTGAAGCGCCCCGCGAGCTCCGGGAACTCGGCGATCGCCGTGCAGACCCGCGCGACGCCCGGCGTGTAGACGTCGCGGACGTCCTGGTTGGTCAGGATCTCGCGGCGCCCGACGACCTCGAGCTTGCCGCCGTCGTGGGCCAGGAACGCGCGGTCGTGGAACCAGGCGACCGAGACGCCCGGCAGCTCGTCGAGCCCGGCGGCGAGCTCCTCGGCGTGCGTCTTGTCGCGCAGCTCCACGGTGATCTCGCGCAGCGCCTCGTGGCGCGCGACCGAGATCGTCGCCACGTCGCCGATCAGGCCGCCGTGCTCGGCGATCTTGCTCGCCACCTTCGCGAGCTGGCCGGCGACGTGCGGGATCCGCAGGCGGTAGGTGCAGTCCATGGCCATGGGCTGCACCCTACGAGCCTCAGGCCCGCGCCCTCGGCGCGAGCAGCGCGGCGGCCACCAGCGCGACGCCGGCGAGGCCCGCCGCGACCAGCAGCGCCAGGCGGTAGCCGTCGTTGATCGCGGCGAGCCCGCCGGCCGCGCTGGTCTGCGTGCGGTGGTCGGCGACCGCGGTCAGGATCGCCAGGCCGAGCGCCCCGCCGATCTGCTGGCTCGTGTTGATCAGGCCGCTGGCCAGGCCGTAGCGCCGGTCGTCGACGCCGGTGACCGCGGCGATCGTCAGCGCCACGAAGGTCAGCGCGAGGCCGAGGCCGACGAGCAGCGACGGGCCGAGGATGTCGGGCAGGAACGCTCCGTCGACCGGGATCCGCGAGAACCACGCCATCCCGAGCGCGAACAGCGCGAGGCCGGCGAGCAGCAGCGGACGGATGCCGAAGCGCTGCGCCAGCGGACCGGCGAGGCCGGCGGCGAGCACGAGCGTGCCGGCGAGCGGGAGCTGGCTGACGCCGGCCTCGAGCGCGCTGTAGCCGAGCACCTGCTGGAGGTAGAGCGAGAGGAAGAAGAACAGCCCGAACATCGCGGCGCCGGCGGCGACCATCGTCACGTTGGCCGCGCGGACGGGGCCGGCGCGGAAGATGTCGAGCGGCATCAGCGGCTCGGCGACGCGGGCCTCGATCGCCACGAAGGCGCCGAGCAGGACGGCGGCGGCGCCGAGCAGGCCGAGCGTCTGGAGCGAGGTCCAGCCCGCGTCATTGGCCTGCACGAGCGCGTAGACCGCCGCGACGATCCCGCCGGTCACGGTGACCGCGCCGGCGACGTCGATGCTGCGCGCGCCGTCGCCGACCCGCGACTCGCCGAACAGGCGCGGGGCCAGGACGGCGGCGCCGAGCGCGATCGGCACGTTGACGAACAGGACCCACTCCCAGCCGAGGCCGCTCGTGAGGATCCCGCCGAGCAGGACGCCCGCGACGCCGCCGGAGCCGGCGACCGCGCCCCAGATCCCGAGCGCCTTGTTGCGCTCGGCGCCCTCGCCGAACAGCGTGGTCACGATCGAGAGCGCGGCGGGCGCCAGCGCGGCGGCGCCGATCCCCTGGATCGCGCGGGCGGCGATCAGCTGCGTGGCGTTGGCCGAGAGGCCGCCGGCCAGCGAGGCGAGCCCGAAGACGACCAGGCCCGCGATGAAGACGCGGCGGCGGCCGAGCAGGTCGGCGAGGCGGCCGCCGAGCAGCAGCAGGCCGCCGAAGGCCAACACGTAGGCGTTGACGACCCAGGACAGGGTGTCGGTGGAGACGTGCAGCTCGGTGCCGATCGACGGCAGCGCGATGTTCATGATCGACGCGTCGAGGACGACGACGAACTGGGCGACCGCCAGCAGCGCGAGCGCGAGCCAGCGGCGGGGGTCGAGGGTGGCGGCGGCCGGCCCGGAGGCGGGCGGCGCGGGTGCGGTGGTGGTCGGCATGAGTTAGAGCTTATAACTTCATGAGAGATAATTGCAAGTCGCTTTGCCTGTTACGCTGCTCGGCATGCCCGTCGCACCCGCCAGCCGCCGCGATCGCCTCCGCGTCCAGACGCTCGCCGAGATCCGCGCCCACGCCTGGGCGCAGGTCGACGAGAGCGGCGCCCACGCGCTCTCCTCCAACGCGATCGCCAAGGCCATGGGGATGTCGGGCCCCGCGATCTACCGCTACTTCGACTCGCGCGGCGCGCTGCTCGCCGCTCTCGTCCTCGAGGCCTACGGCGACCTCACCGCCGCGCTGGAGGACGCCGCCGCCGCCAACGCGCGCAAGGCGCCCGCGCGGCGCCTCGACGCCGTCTGCGCCGCCTACCGCGCCTGGGCCCTCGCCCACCCGCGGCGGTACGCGATGCTCTTCGACCAGCGCCCCGACGACGCGCTCGACAGCGCCGAGGCGATCGTCACGATCCACCGCGGGATGGTCGTCCTGCTCGAGCTGCTCGGCGAGCTCGCGGCGTCCTCCCCCGCGCCCGCGCGCGCCGGCCGCCCCGACAAGCTCGACCAGCAGCTGCTCGCCTGGGCCCGCGAGCGCGCGATGCCCGGCGACCTGCCGGCCCACGTCCTGCGCGCCGGCGTGTTGACCTGGTCGCAGCTCCACGGCACGGTCTCGCTGGAGCTCGCCGGGCCCTTTGCTGCGATGGGGCTCGACGCCGGCCTGCTGATCGAGGCGGGCGTCGCGCAGCTCACGCGCGTCTGAGCGCCGCCGCCTGGTCGGCAGCAGCGGAGCAGCGCGTCATCGCCGCGGGAGCCCTACGTCCCGATCACGGCGTGGCGGCGGGCGAGCGCGACGAACGCCCGCGCCGCCGGCGACGAGCGCCGCGCGACGGGGGCGGCGATCGAGACGACGAAGCGCGGCGCGCCGCGGCGGATCGGGACGATCGCGACGCCCTCCCCCGGCGCGAGCATCAGCGGCGAGGTGAGCGTGATCGCCAGCCCGTGGCGCACGAAGTCGGCGACGGTCGCCACGTCGTTGATCTCGTAGTCGACGGCGTGCGGCAGCCCGGCGGCGGCGAAGGCGCGGTCGTTGGCGATCCGGATCCCCCAGGCCGGCGGCAGGTCGCAGAACGGCTCGCCCGCCAAGGCCCGCAACTCGACGCTCGCGCGCTGCGCGAGGCGGTGGCCGGACGGGCAGGCGAGCGCCAGCCGGTCCTCGGCGAGCGTCGTCAGCTCCAGGCCGGGCAGCGTCGCGTCCGGGAGCCCGACGAAGGCGAGGTCGAGCTCGCCGGCGCGGACGCGCTCGGCCTGGTCGGCGCTGCCGCCCTGGCGGACCTCGACGTCCACGCCGGGGTGCTCGGCGCGGAACGCGGCGATCACCGCCGCGACGCTGATCCCGCCGCCGCCGCGCTGCATGATCCCCAGCGCCAGCGTGCCGCGCAGGCCGCCGCG
>JAOPZG010000332.1 GCA_025964215.1 Conexibacter sp. | reverse complement strand
GGCAGCGGGCTACGCGCCCGCCTATCCCGAGCGCTCGCTGGAGGACGCGGAGCTGGGGCAGGTGCGGGAGGTCGTGCGGCGGCTGCTGGCCGCGCACGAGCCCTACCCGGCGGTCGCGGTCGACCGGCGCTGGGAGCTGGTCGACGGCAACGCGGGCGTGCCGCTGATCTCCGCGGGCGCCGCGGCGCACCTGCTCGCGCCGCCGGTCAACGCGCTGCGCCTCAGCCTCCATCCCGAGGGGATGGCGCCGCGGATCGCGAACCTCGCCGAGTGGCGCGGCCACGCCCTGGGCCGGCTGCGGCGCGAGGTCGCCGCAACGCAGGACCCGCAGCTGCGCACGCTGCTCGCCGAGCTCGAGGGCTACCCGGGCGGCGATCCGGCGGGCGCGGAGACGCGGCCCGACGTCGGCGCGATCGTCGTGCCGCTGCGGCTGCGCCACCCCGCGGGCGAGCTGGCGTTTCTGTCAACGATCACGACCTTCGGCACGCCGCTCGACATCACGGTCTCCGAGCTCTCGATCGAGGCGTTCTTCCCGGCGGACGCGCACACGGCCGGCGTCCTGCGGGCAGCCACCTGACCTGCGTGACGTCAATGCGCCACCTTCTTGACACTGCCGTTTGCTCGGTCGTTCTCACCGGGTAGGTTCGCCGCGAAGAGGACGACGAGGACCGCACGTGCCCCAACGCCTGATCGAGTCGACCGACGTGCAGCTGATGGCACGGATCCAGGGTGGGGACCCCGACGCGTTCAGCGTGCTCTACGACCGCTTCGGCGACCGCGCGTATCGCGTCGCCTACGGCATCACCCACGAGGCGACGCGCGCCGAGGACGTCGTGCAGGACGCGTTCCTCTCGGTCTGGCGCAACCGCGCGCGCTTCCGCGCCGAGCGCGGCTCGGCCCAGGCATGGATCCTCGGCGTCGTCCGCAACCGCGCCATCGACACGCTGCGGCGCCACCGCCGCCACGACCACCACCGCGCCGACGTGGAGGAGCTCGACGACCACGGGCCATGCGCGCAGAGCGTCGAGCACATGGTCTTGCAGCGCGATCAGGCGGCTGGACTGCGCGGCGTCGTCGCGCTGCTTCCGGTCTCCCAGCGCGAGGTGATCGCCTTGGCCTACTACGGCCAGTTGACCGTCGCGGAGATCGCGGGCGAGCTCGCGCTGCCGCTCGGCACCGTGAAGGGGCGGATGCGCCTGGGGCTCGGCACGCTCCGCGACCGGGGGGCCGCCTACGCGCCATGTTGATGATCATGTGATCCGGCTGACACGGGCTCGCGCAAGGACTGGGAGATGTTCCCTCCCAACAGGAGAAATCCATGCGTGAAGATCTGAGCGTCGTCGCGTTCGACGACGATGAGGCCGTGGCCGAGGCCATGGCCGGGCTGGACGAGGCAAGCACCACCCGCGGCGGGATGTTCCGGCGCGCCGGCGCGGCGGCAGGGGGACTGGGCATCGCGATGGCGCTGCTCGGTGGCAGCGGCGTCGCCAACGCCCGCGAGGGCGGCTCGAAGAAGAACGACATCAAGATCCTCAACTACGCGTTGACCCTCGAGTACCTCGAGGCCGCGTTCTACAAGGAGGCGCTCGCTCGTGGCGGCTTCTCGGGCTCGGTCCTGAACTTCGCCGAGGTCGTCTACAGCCACGAGGCGACCCACGTCGCCACGCTCAAGGGCGTGCTCGGCGCCAAGGCCGTCGCGTCGCCGTCGTTCGACTTCAAGGGCACGACCCGGAAGTGGAGCACGTTCCTGCGCACCTCCAAGGTGCTCGAGGACACGGGCGTCGCGGCCTACCAGGGCCAGGCGCCGCTGATCCACCAGAACGCCGTGCTCGCGCCGGCCGGGGCGATCCTCGCCGTCGAGGCGCGCCACGCGTCGTGGGTCCGCGACCTGCTCTACGCGGGCAAGTCGGTCAAGCCCGCGCCTGAGGCGTTCAGCACGCCGATGTCGATGTCCGAAGTCCTGAGCGCGGTCAAGAAGACCGGCTTCATCAAGTCCTGACCCAGGAGATCTGGAACATGAACATCATGAACAAGAAGCCTCGGGTCGACCTGTCGGGCATCCTCGACTTCGACACCGACGGCGCACTCCAGGAGACGGCCGAGAACGCCCAGCGTCACTCGCGCCGCTCGTTCCTGCGCACCTCCGGCATCGCGGTCGGCGGCGCGGCCGTCGCCGGCGGGCTCATCCCCGGCTCCTCCGCGATGGCGGCCACCCCGAAGGGCGATGTCGCGATCCTGAACTTCGCGCTCACCCTCGAGTTCCTCGAGTCCGCGTTCTACGCGTCCGCGATCAAGCACGCCGGGCTGACCGGCGAGCACAAGCGCCTGGCCCACACGGTCCACGCGCATGAGGCCGCGCACGTCGCCGCGCTGAAGAAGGCGCTCGGCAGCTCCGCGGTCAAGCGGCCGACGTTCGACTTCGGCTCGGCCGTCACCAGCCAGTCGGCGTTCACGTCCACGGCGATCGTGCTCGAGGACACCGGCGTCCAGGCCTACCAGGGCCAGGCGCCGTTCATCAAGTCCAACGCGATCTTCAAGGCCGCGATCTCGATCCACCCGGTCGAGGCCCGCCACGCCGCGTGGATCCGCAACCTCGGCGGCATGTCGCCCGCCCCCGAGGCGTTCAACCCGGCGCTGACCAAGGCGCAGGTGCTCTCCGCGGTCACCGGCACGGGGTTCATCAAGGGCTAGCTAGCTGTCGAACCCGAGCCCCAGCCGGTCGAGGGTTCGCAGCCACGGCCCGCGCCGACCGCCGTTGCGGTCGGCGCGGGCCAGCTCGCGTTGGGTGAGCGCGATGACGCCGGAGCGCAGCGGCTCGGGCGGGAACGGCACCGGCTTGCGCCGCACGTAGCGCAACATGGTGGCCTCGGTCCGGCGTCCGTCGAGGAGGTCGAGGCCGACCCGCGCGCCGAAGCGCGTCGCGGCGACGCCGAGGCCGGTGTAGCCGGTCGCGTAGGCGACGCGGCCGCCCATCGCGGTGCCGAAGAAGACGCTGAAGCGCGAGCAGGAGTCGATCGCGCCGCCCCAGCGGTGGGTGAAGCGCAGTCCCTCCAGCTGCGGGAACGTCGTGAAGAAGTGCTGCGAGAGCGCGGCGAACGTCGGCTCGTGGTCGTCGAGGTGCGCGCCGACCGGTCCGCCGCGGCGGTAGACGGCGTCGTAGCCGCCCCACAGGATCCGGCCGTCCGCGGTCAGGCGGTAGTAGTGGAACCGGTTGCCGCCGTCGCCGATGCCCTGACGCCCGCGCCAGCCGATCGCCTCCCGCTGAGCGATGCTCAGCGGCTCGCTGACCAGCACGTAGTCGTAGACGGGGACGACGAAGTGCCGCAGGCGCGCGAGCAGCGGCGGGTAGGCGCTCGTGGCGAGCAGGACGCGGCGGGCGCGGACCGCGCCGCCGGGCGTCGTGAGC
>JAOPZG010000327.1 GCA_025964215.1 Conexibacter sp. | reverse complement strand
TACGTCGGCGAGTACGACGAGGAGCTCGTCAAGCAGGCGATCATGCGCGAGAAGGGGCGCGGGGGACAGGCGTTCTTCGTGCACAACCGCGTGGAGTCGATCGACGAGACCGCCGAGCGCCTGCGCGGGCTGTGCCCGGGCGTGAGCTTCGAGGTCGCGCACGGCCAGCTCGACGAGAAGGAGCTCGAGGAGCGGATGCTGAGCTTCCTGCGCGGCGACGCCGACGTCCTCGTCGCGACCTCAATCATCGAGTCCGGGATCGACATCCCCCAGGCGAACACCCTCATCGTCGAGCGCTCCGACATGTTCGGCCTCGCTCAGCTGTACCAGATCCGCGGTCGCGTGGGCCGCTCGCGCGAGAAGGCCTACGCCTACCTCCTCTACCCGGCGCACGCCGCGCTGACCGAGGAGGCGATGAAGCGGATGAGCGCGCTGAGCGACTACACCGAGCTCGGCGCCGGCTTCAAGATCGCGATGCGCGACCTCGAGATCCGCGGCGCCGGCAACCTGCTCGGCGACGAGCAGTCCGGCCACGTCGCGGCCCTCGGCTTCGAGCTCTACATGCAGATGCTCGACGAGGCGGTCCAGCTCGCGTCGGAGAGCACGGACGTCGACGAGCGCGAGCCCGTGCGCCTCGACGTCAACGTCGACGCCTACATCCCGGCCGACTACATCGCCTACGAGCAGGCCAAGATCGACGTCCACCGCCGCATCGCCGGCGCGCGCGAGGTCGCCGACCTCGGCGTCCTGCGCGACGAGCTGGAGGACCGCTTCGGCGAGATCCCGCAGCCGCTCTCCAACCTCCTGGCCCTCCAGCAGGCGCGGATCAAGCTCGGCCAGTCCGGCGTCCGGATGGTCACCTTCCGCGGCGATCGCCTCGCCGTGACGCCGATCGACCTCGAGTCCGAGGCGGCCGCCCGGCTCAAGGAGGCGTTGCCGGAATCGACCTACGAACCCGGTCGATCGCAGCTTTCGGTAAGAGTTCCGGAGGATCCGATCAAGCGCTTCCCGGCCGTCATCGCGGCCGCGGATGCCTTGCTGGCAGTGACATCCGCGGCCGCGTAGCCCGTCGGAGCGCTGACGTCGATGTGCGGAGCCTGCCAATTGGACACAGGTTTAAGGTCCCGTTCATACAGACCCTGGTAGCTTGCGCACCGCTATGACATCGCCTCGTCGGTTCTCGGCGCTCTTGGGCGCCTTTTTCGTGCTCCCCCTCGTCCTCGCCGCCTGCGGCGGCAGCAGCGTGCCCGGCAACGCCGTGGTCAAGATCGGCAGCGACTCGATCAAGACCTCGGAGTTCGACCACTGGCTCCAGGTCGCCGCGACCACGCAGCAGCAGCAGACGGGCGCGACGGGCAAGGCCGCGATCCCGCAGCCGCCGGAGTTCACGGCCTGCATCGCGACCAAGAAGAAGACGGCGACGAAGCCGGCCAAGGGCCAGCCGACGCCGACGGACGCGACCTACAAGGCGCAGTGCAAGCAGGAGTACACCGCGCTGCGCGACCAGGTCATGCAGTTCCTGATCTCCTCCGCGTGGATCGAGGGCGAGTCGCACGACCGCGGCGTCAAGCTCAGCGACACCGACGTGAAGAAGGACTTCGACAAGCAGCGCCAGCAGAGCTTCCCGCAGGACAAGGACTACACGGCGTTCCTGAAGTCCTCCGGCTACGTGCAGGAGGACCTGCTCTACCGGATCAAGGTCCAGAGCCTCTCGCAGAAGCTGCGCACCGCGATCCTCAAGGGCACCGACAAGGTCAGCGACGCGCAGATCGCCGCCTACTACAACAAGAACAAGGCGCGCTTCTCCGTCCCCGAGAAGCGCGACCTCCGGATCGTGCTGACCAAGACCGAGGCCCAGGCCAACAAGGCCAAGGCGGCGCTCGACGGTGGCCAGTCGTTCAAGACGGTCGCGGCCAAGTACTCGATCGACCAGGGCACGCGCGACAACGGCGGCCTGCTCGCCGCGGTCCCGAAGGGCCAGCAGGAGAAGGCGCTCGACGACGCGACCTTCAAGGCCGCCAAGGGCAAGATCGGCGGCCCGGTCAAGACGCAGTTCGGCTACTACGTCTTCGAGGTCGCCAAGATCACGCCCGGCTCGCAGCAGACGCTGGCGCAGTCCAAGGCCTCGATCAAGCAGCTGCTCGTCAGCCAGCAGCAGCAGACGAAGCTCGACGCGTTCGTGAAGGACTTCCAGAAGAAGTGGAAGGGCCGGACCGAGTGCCAGAAGGGCTACCAGACGTCCGACTGCGACAACGCCCCGAAGGCCACGGCGACGACCGCCACGACGGCCACGGTCGCCACGCCGCAGACGGCGACCGGGACCACGACCTCCAAGTAGGACGGGTAGCCTGCGGCGGGTGTCAGATCCGACGCCCGCCGCTGCTGCCGCCGCCGCGATCGAGCAGCTCGACGAGCTCACGCGGCGCCTGCGGGTCGCGTGCCCGTGGGACCGCGAGCAGGACGAGCGCACGATCGTCCCGCACACGCTCGAGGAGGCCTACGAGCTGGCCGACGCGGCCCATCGCCGCGACGACGCCAAGCTCCTCGACGAGCTCGGCGACGTGCTCTTCCAGGTCCACTTCCTGTCGCTGCTGCTCGAGGATCGCGGCGCCGGCTCGCTGGCGCGGGTCGCCGAGCACGTCCGCCAGAAGCTGATCCGCCGCCATCCGCATGTGTTCGGCGAGGTGGAGGTCGCCAGCGCCGGCGAGGTGCTGGCGAACTGGGACCAGATCAAGTCGACCGAGGACGGCCGCGAGCCCGGGATCTTCGGCGAGGTGCCGGAGAACCTGCCCTCGCTGCTCTACGCGCGCAAGGTCCAGCGCCGCACCGCGTCGACCGGCTTCGACATGGACGCGCCGCCCTACGACGCCGTCCACGGCATGCTCGAGGAGCTGGAGGAGGCCGGCGACGCCGACGCGCGATACGCCGCGGCGGGCGACCTGCTCTTCGCCGCGGTCAACGTCGCGCGCAAGCTCGAGGTCGACCCGGAGCTCGCGCTGCGGTCCTCGGCCGATAGGTTTCGCGCGCGCGTCGAGGCCGCCGAGCGGCTCGCCGAGGCCGACGGCGCCCACTGGAACGACCTGGCGATCGATCGCCAGGTCACGTACTACGCGCAGGCCCGACTCCAAGAAGAGGATTGACCCGACCATGAGCGCCATCGAACGCGTCCACGCCCGCCAGATCCTCGACTCGCGGGGCAACCCGACCGTCGAGGTCGAGCTCGCCCTCCGCTCCGGCGCGACCGGCCGCGCCGCCGTCCCGTCCGGCGCCTCGACCGGCGAGTTCGAGGCGACCGAGCTGCGCGACGGCGGTCCGGAGTACCTTGGCAAGGGCGTCACCAAGGCCGTCGGCAACGTCAACGGCGAGATCGCCGAGGCGATCGCGGGCCTCGACGCCTCCGACCAGGAGGGGCTCGACGGCAAGCTGATCGCGCTCGACGGCACCCCGAACAAGTCGCGCCTCGGCGCGAACGCGATCCTCGGCGTCTCGCTCGCCGCAGCGCACGCGGCCGCGGCCGAGGAGGGCCTGCCGCTGTGGCGCTACCTCGGCGGCGAGGGCGCGCACGTCCTGCCCGTGCCGATGATGAACGTGCTCAACGGCGGCGCGCACGCCGACAACTCGGTGGACTTCCAGGAGTTCATGATCGTGCCGGTGGGCGCGACGTCGTTCCGCGAGGGCCTGCGCTGGGGCGCCGAGGTCTTCCACGCGCTGAAGAAGACGCTGCACGACCGCAAGCTCGGCACGACGGTCGGCGACGAGGGCGGCTTCGCCCCGAACCTGGAGTCCAACGAGGCGGCGCTCGAGCTGCTCGTCGCGGGCATCGAGGCGTCCGGCTACAAGCCCGGCGAGGACATCGCGATCGCACTCGACCCCGCGACGTCGGAGATCTTCGAGGGCGGGGTCTACGACCTCGAGCACGAGAACCGCAAGCTCAGCTCGGTGGAGCTCGCCGACTACTGGTCGGTGCTCGCCGGCAAGTACCCGATCCTCTCGATCGAGGACGGCATGGACGAGGAGGACTGGGACGGGTGGAGGGCGCTCACCGAGAAGCTCGGCGACACCGTCCAGCTCGTCGGCGACGACCTCTTCGTCACGAACGTCGAGCGGCTCCAGCGCGGCATCGACCTCGGGGTCGGCAACTCGATCCTGGTCAAGGTCAACCAGATCGGCACGCTGACCGAGACGCTGGCCGCGATCGCCATGGCGCGCGAGGCCGGCTACACCGCGGTGATGTCGCACCGCTCGGGCGAGACCGAGGACGTCACGATCGCCGACCTCGCGGTCGCGACCGGCTGCGGCCAGATCAAGACCGGCGCGCCGTCGCGCTCCGATCGCGTGGCGAAGTACAACCAGCTGCTCCGGATCGAGGAGGCCCTCGGGGCCGACGCGACGTACCCGGGGCGCTCGGTCTTCCGCACCTAGCACGGCCAGCGTCGAGGGACGACTGATGGCCGCTCACCGGCCATCGTTCGTCCCTCGACGCCTGGGGAGGGTGGCGCGTGGGCGATCTCGTCCATGCGCCGAGTCGGGCAGGAACGGGGGCGCGTGGGGCGAACGGGCCTCTAGATGTCCCCAGCCCGCCAGTCCGCGGCGCACGCGCGCTCCCGTCCCTCCACGGCGCCCCCTCCGCGCCAGCGACCGCGCGTGGTGGTGGGCGGCGGCCGGGCGATCCGCTGGGACCGCGTCGGGCGCGTGGCGCTGCTGGTGGTCCTGCTCGGGGTCGTCGCGCTCTACGTCGGCCCGTCGATCAGCTTCTTCCACACCTACCGCGAGGCGAAGGCGCGCCGCGGCGAGGTCAGCACGTTGCAGGCCGAGAACAAGCGCCTGCGGGCGCGCCGCACGGCGCTGAAGAGCCCGGTGACGCTGGAGCGGGAGAGCCGCCGCCTCGGCCTCGTCAAGCCCGGCGAGCTGCCGTTCATCGTGAAGGGCCTGCCCGGCGACAAGTAGTCCGCGCCGCGACGCTAGCCTGGGCTCCGTGGCCCAGTTCGAGACGTCGATGTGGCAGTGGAAGGAGGGGGAGCGCCGCGTGAGCGACGCCCTCCCGGACGAGCGGATGGCGATGGACCGCGTGGTCGAGGCCGTCCTCGCGGAGCTGCGCCGCCGCCTCGGCGGCCCGTTCACCATCGACGAGCTGGTCGACCTCTACGACCAGGGCACCGCGTGGTGCACCGAGATCGCCTACAAGGTGGCCCCGGGCGCGCCGTGGGCGTGGGACGCGCGGACGACCGCCGACGCCGCCTTCGGCCGCTACGTCCGCCTCGCCTCGGACTACGCCGGCGGCCGCCGGCTGGACCCGCGCCCCGCGGACTAGCGCTAGGCCGCGCCCGGCCCCGACGTCTGGGGCATCCGCGCGCAGCGGCCGCATCGCTCATGCCGCGCCGGGCCCGAGGCCTGCGGCATCCGCGCGAAGCGGCCGCATCGCTCATGCCGCGCCGGGCCCCGAGGCCTGCGGCATCCGCGCGAAGCGGAGGTAGACGCCGAGCTCGCCCGCCGTCGCGTAGCCGAGCCGCGCGTAGAGCTCCTGCGGCCAGTCGCTCGCGTCGGCGACGATGAACAGCAGCTCGGGATCGTCGGCCAGCGCCGCGCGCGTCGCCGCCGCGACGACCGCGCGCCCGTAGCCGCGGCCGCGGTGCTCGGCGAGGCAGACGACGTCCTCGACCTGCGCCTCGTCGCCGCGCTTCCACAGCCGCGCCCAGGCCACGACGTCGTCGCCGTCGCGGACGGCGAAGCGCCGCTCCTGCGCCCCGCCGGGACCGTAGCTGCGGTGGTGCTCCAGCAGGTGGCGCCGCGTCCGCGCATCGCGCCCGTAGGGCGTGTCGCGGTCGGTCTGGAGGTAGCGGTCGTTGGCGGCGAGCACGTCCTCGATCCCGGCCTCGACGACCTCCACGCCCTCGACCGCGGCCGGCGTCGCCGCGCGGCCGGGGTGGAGCTGGAAGACGTGGCGGCTCGCGTCGTAGCCGAGGCCGACGAGCCGGTCGTGCAGGCGCTCCTCCACGGGCGGCTCGAGCAGCAGCCGGCGGTGCGCCATGTCGTGGCCGCCGAGCAGGCGCTCGGCGTGGCCGTCGAGCTGCGCGGCGCTCAGGCCGCCGGCGTCGTCGACGGCCCAGAGCAGGTTGCGGTCGTAGCAGCGGTCGAGCTCGGGGGAGAGGAACGCCTGTCCCCACGCGCCCGTGATCGTGCGCCCGACAGCACCGTGCATGGCACGTTCGAACGCGAAGGCGCGTTGGAGGCCGTCGCGGGTCATCGAACGTGCGCGCGTTCGAAGGCGAACGCGCGAGCGAGGCCGGGGTGCTCAGCCCTCTTCGTCGTCGGAGTCGGCCGCATCGGCGCCGACCCGCTTGATGACGATCTGGTCGGCCTCGACCGTCACCTCGACCTGGCGGTGGCCCGCCCAGTGCTCGGCGTAGACGCCGTCGTCGGCGATCGCCGGGTCGAGCCACAGCCCGTAGCCCTCGTCGCCGTGGTCGAAGGTGCCCTCGTACGCGGCGCCCTTCTTGGCGCCGGCGCCGCCGGTGCGGGCGCGACCCCGGCCGCCGCGGCGACCGCGACGGCGCTTGGGCGCGCCGTCCTCGTCGGCCGCGTCGTCGGCGGGTTCGTCCTCGTCCTCGCCGGCCTCGGCCTTGCGGGCGGCCTCGGCCTCCAGCTCGGCGGCGATCAGCGCGTCGTCCTCTGCCCGCAGATCGATCTCGTCGTCGAAGTCGACGCCCGGCGCCTCGGTGGACTCGCCGTCCGGGAGCAGGTCGTTCTCCTTCTTGAAGGCTTCGATCTGCTGGACGGTGACTTCCAGCTGATGAGCGACCCATGCGTCGGTGCGCCCTTGGCGCACCCACGTCCGGATCTGGTTCAGATGAGGGCGGAGCGATCGTCTGGCCATGCGAAGGAGGCCATCCTAGTCGACAGTCCGGGCGGTACGTCGGCTCCGTCCGTCAGGCTGCAGTCCGATGCCCGACCTCGGCCATGAGACTTCGCACAGCCTTTCGGGGCGAGGTTCGTCGTTCCACGACGTTCCCGCAATTTGATGGTTTCACCCCGCTTGCATGTGGGCAACGGCCCTGCGAGACTCGATCGCCCGGTGGCAGGGACGTTGGGAGGCGTCCAACCATGCTCGTACTGACACGAAAGTCCAACCAGAGCATCATGATCGGAGACGACATCGAAGTCTCCGTCCTCTCCATCATGGGCGAGAAGGTCCGCATCGGGATCCAGGCCCCGCGCGACATCCCGGTCTTCCGCAAAGAGGTCTACCTGGAGATCCAGCAGGAGCGCGCCGGTGCCGCCGACGGCGCCGCGCAGGACGGCGAGAGCAACGTCCGCGGCGAGGTCGACGAGGCCCTCCGCAAGCTCGGCACCGCCGCCGAGTAGCGCCGCGGGCCGTCCGGCTCGCGCGGGCGCTAGCCCATTACGTAGTAGAGCGTCTCGAACATCGCGACCGTCACGAGGACGGCCGTGGCGATGAGGATCAGGTAGAGCAGCCCGAAGCGCATCGACCCGCGCTTGTGGGTCTTCTCCAGGTGCCGCTTGCGCGCCCGCTGCTCGACCTCACGCCGCAGGCGGTCGGCCTGCTCGCGGTCCTGCTCGATCTCGTCGACGAGCGCCCGTTCCAGCTGGGCGAGGCTTTGACGCATGCGCATCGGCCTGGGAAGGCTACCGCTCGCACGCGCTCCACAACCCGCGGCCGGCGTCGCGCGCCTGCCCGGCGAGCGCGGCGAAGCGGGCCGCGTAGCGCGTGTTCGGCGCGATGCTCAGCGTCCGCGCGAAGCCGCCGCGGACCAGCGACTCGTTGACGAACAGCCCGTCCGACGTCCTGTAGGCATAGGCCAGCAGCCGGCCGTAGCGATCGCGCGCCTCGGTGCCGACCACCAGGCGCACGCCCTGGTCGTCGAGCAGCCGGTGCGTCTCCGCCGACGCGCGCTTGCCGAAGCACTGCACCGGCGTGTCCGGCTTGACGGTCTCGGGCGTGTCGATCCCGATCAGCCGCACGCGCTCGCGCGCGCCGCCCGCGCCGCCCAGCGCCACGAGCAGCGTGTCGCCGTCGACCACGCGGACCACCCGCGCGATCCGCGCGCCCGCCGGCGCGGCGTCGCCGTCCCCCGCGCGCCGCGTGTGCTCCCAGGCGGCGAAGAGGAGGACGACGAGGACCCAGGGCAGCGTGCGGCGCATCGGCCGCCGACCCTAGGCGCGGCGCGGGCGCGACGGGTGCGACGACGCACATCCGTCACGCCCGCGCCGCAGGGGCTACGCGATCGTGACCTCGTCGGAGAGGTAGACGTCCTGGATCGCGTGCAGCAGCTCGACGCCCTCGGCGGTCGGGCGCTGGAACGCCTTGCGGCCGGAGATCAGGCCCGTGCCGCCCGCGCGCTTGTTGATGACCGCGGTGCGGACCGCCTCGGCGAGGTCGGTCGCGCCCGAGGAGGCGCCGCCGCTGTTGATCAGCGGGGAGCGACCCAGGTAGCAGTTGATCAGCTGGTAGCGGGTCAGGTCGATCGGGTTGTCGGTGGTCAGCCGCTCGTAGACCAGCTTGTTGGTCTTGCCGTAGCCGCCGGTGCCGAGGTCGTTGATCGCGAGGTAGCCGCCGTTGGTCTCCGGCAGCTTCTGCTTGATGATGTCGGCCTGGATCGTGACGCCGAGGTGGTTGGCCTGGCCGGTGAGGTCGGCGGAGACGTGGAAGTCCTTCTCCGCGGTCTTGAAGGCCGGGTTGCGCAGAGAGCACCACAGGACGGTGGCCAGGCCCATCTCGTGCGCCTGCTGGAAGGCGACGCTGACCTCCATGATCTGCCGCG
>JAOPZG010000325.1 GCA_025964215.1 Conexibacter sp. | reverse complement strand
CGGCCGACGGCACGCTGCACGAGGTCGACACCATCATCTTCGCGACCGGCTTCTACGTCACCGACATCCCGCTCGCGAGCATCGTCACGGGCACCGAGGGCAAGCGGCTCTCCGAGGTCTGGCACCGCTCGCCGCAGGCCTACCGCGGCACCGCGATGCCCGGCTTCCCGAACCTCTTCCTGCTCGTCGGGCCGAACGTCGGCCTCGGCCACAACTCGATCGTGTTCATGATCGAGGCGCAGATCACCTACGTGTTGGGGGCGCTGGACCAGATGCGCTCGCGCGGCGCCGGCCGCGTCGAGGTCAAGCCCGCCGCGCTCACCGCCTACAACGACCGCCTGCAGGCCAAGATGGGCGACACGGTCTGGAACACCGGCGGCTGCGCCTCCTGGTACATCGACGCCGAGGGCAAGAACACCACCATCTGGCCGGACTTCACCTTCCGCTTCTGGAAGCAGACGCGCGAGTTCGACGCCGCCGCCTACGAGCTGACGCCGGTCAAGGCCGCGCCGGAGCCGGAGCCCGCGCTCGCCGCGTAGGCGGCGCTACTCCACCCGGAAGGCGCCGCGCATGAACGGGTGGATGCGGCAGAAGTAGGTGTAGGTGCCCTGCGGGAGGTCCGACGGCGTCTGCCAGGTCAGCCGCTGCGCGGCGGGCGAGGCGCCGACGGGCCCGAAGCCGAGCTGGCCGGAGTCGAACTGGGTGCCGGCCAGGCCGTTGGCGAGCGGGTAGCTGATGCCGGTCTGGCGGTTGCAGGGAGCGCGGCAGGTGGTGATCGAGTGCCACTCGACGTTGGGGTCGTCCTGGTTGACGAACGAGAGGCTCGTGCCCTGCGCGATGACCGGGACGCGCGCCTTGTTGTACATCTGCCCGAGGTCGCCGGGCTGGAACTGGAAGTCCTTGATCTTGACCTCGGTGGTCTTCGCGCCGTCGGCGGCCTTGCGCGGGTCCGGGTAGACGGTGGCCTTGCCGCCGTGGTGGTCGTTCTCGGCCAGGTGCCCGTGCGTGAGCTCGCCGGCGGGGTCGACCGTCGTGACGAACGGGTCCGGCCCCTTGGCCTCGTGGGGCGCGACGAAGAGCAGGACGATGCCCATGTTCTCGTACCACGAGGACTGCTTGGCGTCGTAGGTCGCGTGGATGCCGATCGTGTCGCCGGCCTTCAGCGCGACGCGCCAGCTCGGCTTGGACGCCGTCAGCGAGACGTCCCACGAGACCGGGCCGGCGGGGTCGTAGTAGTGGGCCTCCGAGGTGAAGACGCGCTTGGTCCCGGCGCCGTCGCGCGTGACGTCGATGTCGTCGCGCAGCCCGCCCGGATGCAGGTGGCCGACCGCGGCGACGACCGTGCCGTCGTAGGGCATGGAGAACAGGTTCTGCTTCGGGCCGCCCGCGTACGGGTCGGTCCGCTCGTCGTCGGGGAACGTGAACTGGCCGTCGCTGCCGCCGCTGCGCTGGGCGACGTCGAAGACCGGGTAGCCCCAGCCGCGGCGCACGTCCATCCAGAACGGGATCACCGGCGTGACGGTCTTGGCGAGCGGCGTGCTCTTGGGGATGAAGTCGAGGTCCCACACGAGCCGGACCTTCGTGGTGTTCGGCGTGTTGTTGTGGATCATCTCGTTCAAGATCCACATGTCGGTCTTCTTGTAGGCGTAGCCGTAGCCCTTGGGGATCCGGAAGACCGTCTTCTCCTCGCCGCCGAAGAAGATCGGCTGGACCGAGCCGGCCGGCGAGGCGGGCGAGGTGCCGGACGCGTTGAGCCAGACGCCGTGGTGCAGGTGGATGACGTCGACCGGCGGGACGGTGCCGTCGAGGTAGGTCAGGTCCGGGCGGGCGCGGACGATGAAGCCGTCGACCTTCGGCCGCTGCGAGGGCGGCACGATGACGTTGTTGATGCTGTTCTGGCCCGGCTTGACGATGATCGTCCCGGTCTGGAAGTGCAGGTGCTGCACGCCCTTCGTGCCGTCCCAGAGGCCCTGCTCCGCGGAGGCGGGCGCGGCGAGGACGAGCAGCGTGAGCAGCGCGGCGCCAGCCGCGAGGAGACGGGACATGGCGCGACCATCTCAGAAGGCGGTGGTGCGCGCTAGGTTGCACGCAAGATGCTCAAGGGGCGCGTGGCGTTGGTGACGGGCGGCAGCGGCGGGATCGGCACGGCGCTGTGCCGGCGGCTGGCCGCCGAGGGCGCGGTCGTGGCGGTCCACTACCGCGACCGCGTCGAGGTCGCCGACGGGATCGTGGCCGAGATCACGGCCGGCGGCGGCCGCGCGGCGGCGATCCCGGCCGACCTGCTGGTCCCCCGAGCGGCGGAGCTGCTGATCGACGCGGTCGAGGAGCGGCTCGGCCCCGTCGACGTGCTGGTCGCCAACCACGGCCTCGCGCACAAGGCGGGGTTCGACGAGGTCGACGCCGGCGCCTGGGACGAGACGCTGGCGATCAACCTCCGCGCGCCGTACTTGCTCGCCCGCCGCGTGCTGCCCGGGATGAAGGAGCGCGCCTTCGGCCGGATCCTCTTCGTCTCCTCGGTCGCCGCGTTCACCGGCGGGATCGTCGGCCCGCACTACGCCGCGTCCAAGGCCGGCCTCCACGGGCTGACCCACCACCTCGCCTCCCGCGTCGCCGAGGCCGGCATCACCGTCAACGCGCTCGCGCCCGCGCTGATCGAGTCCACCGACATGCTCCCGGGCGACCCCGGCTACCTCGCCGGCGTCGTGCCCATCGGCCGCCTCGGCCGCCCCACCGAGGTCGCCGACATGGCCATCACCATGCTCCGCAACGAGTACCTCACCTCCAAGGTCATCGCCTTGGACGGCGGGCTGCATCCGCGCTAGTCGGGCCGCTCCTCCCCGCGCACCACGGGCGTGAGGTAGAGGCGCGTGATCGAGGGCACGGTCGAGCACATGGTGGTGCGGACGATCTCGAGGGTGATGGCGACGTCGCGGGCGGTCATGCCGTCGCGGACCTCGACCTCGGCGGCGGCCATGATGGACGCCGGGCCGAGGTGGACGGCCTCGATCTCGTGGACGGCCTCGATGCCGGGCTGGGCGACGAGGCGCTCGCGGAGGCGGTCGATGTTGGACTCGGCGACGGACTGGTTGGTCAGCAGCTCGCGGTTGCGGCCGGTCAGCTTGATGGCGACGTACGTGAGCAGGCCGCCGATGACGAGCGTCGCGATCGGGTCGAAGATCTCCAGGCCGGTGACCTTGTGCAGGATCAGCGCGGTCAGCGCCAGCGAGGCGCCGATCACGTCGATCGTGTCCTCGAGGTAGACGGTCGTGACCGTCGGGTCCTTGCTCTCGGCGAGGAACTGGCGCAGCGGCAGCCCGGCCTTCGTCGCTCTCCCGCGCAGCTCGCGGACCGCGATCGTCCGGCTGATCCCGTCCAGGACGATCGCGATCACCAGCACGACGACGCCGACCCAGAACGCCTCGAGCTCGTGCGGGTGGAAGATCGCGTTGACGCCCTCCCAGATCGACACGGCCCCGCCGACGACGAACATCCCGACCGCGGCCAGCAGCGCCCAGTACCAGCGCTCGGGCCCGTAGCCGAGCGGGTGGCTCGCGTCGGGCGGGCGCTCGCTGCGCCGGATCGCGATGTAGAGGAAGACCTCGTTGCCGGCGTCGGCGACCGTGTGCAGCGTCTCGGCGAAGAGCGCCGCGGAGCCCGTGAGCGCGGCGGCGACGCCCTTGGCGATCGCGATCGTCGTGTTCGCGGCGAGCGCGCTGAAGACGCTGGTGAGGCTGGCGTCGCGGGGCGGGCCGTCGCCGCCGCCGTCGTCGCCCGGACCGCTCACCGGCGGCCGCCGCGCGTCTGGGCGAGCGCGTCCAGCGTGAGCTCGAGCTGGCGCTCGGTCAGCGCCTTGCCCGGCAGCGGCGCGCCGCCGGGCGCGAGCGCGTCGAGCTGCAACGCCAGGAAGCGCTGCGCGTAGGCGGGGCTCGTCCCGACCGTCCCCTCGCCGATCCGCCCGACGGCGAGCAAGACCATCAACACGTCGCTGGCGGTGACGTCGTCGCGCAGGTCGCCGTCGGCCTGGCCGCGGCGGACGAGGTCGCCGAGCAGCACGCGCAGCCGGCCGGAGAGCAAGTGCGGGACGGGCTCGCCGGGATCGCGGGCGGCGAGGACGTTGACGAACGCGCGGTTCGCGCGCTGCCACGCGGCGGCCTCGGTCATCCACGTGTGGAACGCCGACTCGCCGGCGGGCCGCGCCAGCGCGCCCTCGGCCATCGTCGCCAGGCGCTCGGCCTCCTCGCGCAGGATCACGCCGAAGAGCGCGTCCTTGGTCGGCACGAAGCGATACAGCGTGCCGATCCCGACGCCCGCGCGCCCGGCCACGTCCTCCATCTTGGCCGCGACCCCGCGCTCGGCCACGATCGCCCGGGCGGCGTCGAGGATGCGCTCCCGATTGCGCTGCGCGTCCTTGCGCGGCGCGCGTCGTGTGGCAGGCGTCACCGCTGGAAGCCTAGATGGTGTTCGGTGCGGATCCCTGTTCGCCACACTTGGGGCATGCCCGACCGCCCCACCTTCCGCCGCGTCCTCGTCGCCGTCGACGGCTCGCGCCACTCCGACCTCGCCCTGGCGATGGCGATCGCCATCGGCGAGCGCGACCACTCGCGGCTGACGATCCTGACCGTGATCCCCAACGTCGGCGAGAGCGCGGGGCTGGCCTACGGCTCCGGGCTCGACCCCGTCGCGCTCCAGGCCGACGCCGACCGCAGCGCCGAGAAGACGATGCGCGCCGCGCTCGACGCCGTCCCCGACGACCAGCCCGTGGACTCCGTGCAGCGCCGCGGCCACGCGGGCCCCGAGATCGTCGCGCAGGTCAAGGAGGGCGACCACGACGCGGCGATCCTCGGCGCGCGCGGGCTCGGCCGGATCGGCTCGATGTTCGGCTCCGTCAGCCAGTACGTCCTGCACCACGCGGGGGTCGCGGTCTTCGTCGGCCACCTCCCGGACGCCGCCGACGACTCCGCCTGATCACAGCGCCACCTCCCGCGTGAGGGCGAGCGCGTCGCGCAGCCGGACGTCGTGCGTCGCCACCACGAGCGCGCCCGGCCAGCCGCGCAGCGCGCGCTCGAGCAGCTCGAGCGACGCGACGTCGAGGTGGTTGGTCGGCTCGTCGAGCAGTAGGCACGACGCGCGGCGGTGGCCCAGGACGGCGAGCTCCGCGCGCGTGCGCTCGCCGGGCGAGAGCGTCGCGGCCGTCCGCGCCGCGATCTCCGCGCCGAGCCCGAAGGCGGCGAGCGCGGTCCGGGCGCCGGACTCGTCGAGGCCGGTGAGCGCGCGCACGCCGG
>JAOPZG010000316.1 GCA_025964215.1 Conexibacter sp. | reverse complement strand
TCGCCTCGGCCGCGCCGCTGCCCGGGGCGGGGACCGGCCTGATCGGCCTCGCCGAGCGCGTCACGCTCGCCGGTGGCGAGCTCGAGTCCGGCGTCGACCCCGCCGGCGCCTTCGTCCTGCGCGCGCGGCTGCCGCGATGATCCGCGTCCTGCTGGTCGACGACGACCCGCTCGTGCGCTCCGGCCTGCGGCTGATGCTCGCGGGCGCGGCCAGCCTGGAGGTGGTCGGCGAGGCCGCCGACGGCCGCGAGGTGCTCGGCGCGGTCGACCTCCACCACCCCGACGTCGTCCTGATGGACATCCGCATGCCGCAGCTCGACGGGATCGCCGCCACCCGGCTGCTCGCCGCGCAGCCCGACCCGCCCGCCGTCGTGGTGCTCACGACCTTCGACGCCGACGAGCTCGTCCTGCGCGCGCTCCAGGCCGGCGCGGCCGGCTTCCTGCTCAAGCACACGCCGCCGGCCGACATCGTCCGCGCGATCGAGCTCGTCCACGCGGGCGACAGCATGCTCTCCCCCGCGATCACCCGCCGGCTGATCGCGATGGTCGCCGGCGACACCGACGCCGGCGCCCGCGCCGACGCCGCCCGCGCGCGGCTCGCGACGCTCAGCCCGCGGGAGCGCGACGTCGCGACGGCCGTCGGGCGCGGCTCCGGCAACGCCGAGATCGCCGCGACGCTCCACCTCTCCGTCGCGACCGTCAAGGGCCACGTCTCGCGCCTGCTCGACAAGCTCGAGGTCGACAACCGCGTGCAGATCGCCCTGCTCGTCCAGGCCGGCGCGGAGCGCTGAAGGACACGCTCGTGTGAGCCGCTGTGAGCGCCGTGTGCGCCCCGCGTGAGCGGGCGCGCCGATGCTCCAGCCCATGAACGCCCAGCACAACGACCCCGCCGCGCTCGCCATCGAGGCGCGCGGCCTGACCAAGCGGTTCGGGGACACGCAGGCGCTCGACGGCGTCGACCTGAGCGCGCCGACCGGCACGATCCTCGGCGTCCTCGGACCCAACGGCGCCGGCAAGACGACGGCTGTCCGCGTCCTCGCGACGCTGCTCCGGGCCGACGCCGGCTTCGCCCGCATCGGCGGCCACGACGTCGCCAAGGAGGCCGCGCGCGTCCGCCAGCTGATCGGCCTCACCGGCCAGTACGCGTCGGTCGACGAGGCGCTCAGCGGGACGCAGAACCTCGTGATGATCGGCCGCCTGCTCGACCTGAGCGGCCGCGCCGCGCGGGCCCGCGCCAAGGAGCTGCTCGCCTGGTTCGACCTCTCCGAGGCCGCCGACCGCCCCGCTCGCACCTACTCCGGCGGCATGCGCCGGCGGCTCGACCTCGCCGCGAGCCTCGTCGGCCGCCCGGCCGTCGTCTTCCTCGACGAGCCGACCACGGGCCTCGACCCGGCCAAGCGCGAGGACATGTGGGACGTCGTCCGCGCGATCGTCGCCGACGGCGCCACGGTCCTGCTCACCACGCAGTACCTCGAGGAGGCCGACGCGCTCGCCGACCGCATCACGGTCATCGACCGCGGCCGCGTGATCGCCGACGACACGCCCGACGCGCTCAAGCGCGTCGTCGGCGGGCAGACCCTGAGCGTCCGCCCCGCCGACCCCGCGCGCCTCCACGACGCCGAGGGGATCCTGCTCGAGCTCACCGGCGCGCCGGTCGAGTCGCCGGGCGCCGGCGTCCTGCGCGTCGCGGTCGGCGGCGACGAGGCGCTCACCGCCGTCGTCGCCCGCCTCGCGGCCGCGTCGATCACCGTCACCGAGCTCTCGCTGCACCTCCCCAGCCTCGACGAGGTCTTCTTCAGCCTCACGGGCCGCGACGAGCAACCACCCGCACAACCCACGGACCGCCTGGAGGTGGCCGCATGAGCACCGCGGACCTCGCCCTCGGCACCACGACCGAGCCGGCCATCACCCACCGCGTCCCCGCCCTGCTGCGCCACAGCCTCGTGCTCGCGCAGCGCAGCCTCGTCAAGACGACGAGGACCCCCGAGGCGCTGATCGACGTCACGTTGCAGCCGGTCATCTTCCTCGCCCTGTTCACCTACGTCTTCGGCGGCGCGATCGCCGGCGGCTCGCAGCACGACTACCTCCAGTACCTCCTCCCCGGGATCCTCGGCCAGACGATCGCGCTCGGCGGCGTCGCGATCGGGGTCAACCTCAACGAGGACGTCGGCAAGGGCGTCTTCGACCGCTTCCGCGCGCTGCCGATCGGCCGCTCGGCGCCGCTCGTGGGTGCCGTGCTCGCCGACATCGTCCGCTACGTCGTGGTCTTCGTCGTCACGCTCGCGATGGGCTACGCGCTCGGCTTCCGGGCCCACGCGAGCATCCTCGAGGTCGGCGCCGGCGGCCTGCTCGCCGTCAGCTTCGCGCTCTGCCTGAGCTGGGCGTCGGTCTTCGTCGGCATGATCGCCCGGACCTCCGGCGCGGTGCAGGGCATCATGATGTTGATCCTGCTGCCGCTCAGCTTCGGCTCCAGCACGTTCGTGCGCAGCGACACGATGCCCGGCTGGCTGCAGGCCATCAGCGACAACAACCCCCTGACGCACCTGGTCGACGCCGAGCGCTCGCTGCTGCTCGGCACGCCGATGGGCTCGCACCTCTGGATGACCTTCGCCTGGATGGCCGGCCTGCTGGTGGTCTTCGTGCCCCTGGCGCTGCGGGCCAACGGGCGCCGCGCGTAGCTCGCGGGGTCGCGCCGGGCGATGGCCGCCTCGCGGTCCAGCGCCCGGCCGGCCGCGAACGCCGCG